>NZ_JBYNDP010000074.1:0-19600 GCF_059783535.1 Tateyamaria sp.
CGCCGATCAATGGGGGCGAAGGTCAATGTGCGCCAGCTCAGCATCTCGCGATGGGTGTCGCCGCCGGGCGGACACTCTGCATTTTCGACGACGATCAGGTTCTCGATCCGAATGCCAAATTCACCTTCCCGGTAATATCCCGGCTCGTTCGACAGGATCATGCCGGGCTTGAGCGGCACAGTGCTGATACGGCTCAGGCGCTGCGGCCCCTCGTGCACAGAAAGATAGGCACCGACACCATGACCCAGCCCATGATCAAAGTCCTGGTGCGCGTACCACAGCGGTGCCCGGCCAATCGCCTCGATATCCCGCCCGGCCAGCCCAACCGGCCAGATCAGGCGCGACATGCCGATCATACCCAGCAACACACGGGTAAAGGCGGCACGCGCCTCGTCAGGAGGCGTACCAATCGCGATGGTGCGCGTGATGTCCGTGGTGCCGTCCAGATATTGGCCACCGCTGTCCAGAACGATCAGATGACCTTCCTCAAGGGTGCTGTCCGTCTCTTCGGTCACGCGGTAGTGCATGATGGCACCATTCGGGCCTGTGCCCGCAATGGTTTCGAAACTGATGTCCTGCAGCGCGTTGTCGCGCCGACGATACTGTTCCAGCTGCGTGACAACCTGCGTTTCGCGCAAGCTGCCGGGGGCCTGCCTGTCCAGCCAGGCCAACAGCTCGACGACCGCCGCACCATCGCGCAGATGCGCTTCGGCACTGCCCGCGATCTCGGCGGCATTCTTGCACGCTTTGGGCAGGGCACAGGGGTCTTCGCCCCACTGCACCCGGTCCCCTATGGCATCGGCCACAATGACGGGAACCGAAGACTTATCAAGACGCACCGGACCTTCCAGATCGGTAAGCCTATCTAGGAAAGTATCAGGCGCATGGCAGGTCACATCATCCCCAAGATGTTCGCGTATCTCGACCAGCTTGGCGGCATCCATAAACAGATCCACCGCGCCCGAGGCGTGCAGAATGGCAAAGCCTTGAGCAATCGGATTGCGGGGAATGTCGGAGCCACGGATATTCAACAGCCAGCACAGGCTGTCGGGTAGGGTGATGATTGCTGACCGCGCGCCCGCATCCGACAATGCCTGGGCCAACTGTGCCCGCTTGTCGTCGTGGGACTCGCCCGCAAAATCGAGCGGGTGCACCTTGGCCGGTTCTGCTGCAGGCGCAGGCTGATCATCCCAGATGCGGTCCACAAGGTTGTCGCGCTGAACGAGCTCAATGCCCGTTCCTTTCAACCCGTCCTCCTCCTGCGCAATCTGCCCGGGCGTATGAAGCCACGGGTCAAAACCGACCTTGCCGCCCTTGGGCAATTGATCTTTCAACCAGCTTGCCAGGGACACGTCAGGCCAGGGCACAGGGGTATAGTCCGAAGCGACTTGCGCCTTCACTTGCGTCCGATACCGTCCGTCAATGAACACACCCGCGATATCACGCAACGCGGCACAAAACCCGGCTGAACCGGTAAACCCGGTCAGCCACGCCAACCGCTCATCCCGGGCCGAGACATACTCGCCCTGATGGGCGTCGGCGCGAGGAACTAAGAAGCCATCAAACCCATCAGATTCCAGCTCGACACGCAAAGCTGCCAGGCGCGGGGGACCCTGTTCGGGGCGTGCGGTTACTTCAAAAGATTGGAACATGTCCGCATTTCCTCTTGCCTCACTTCGGGTATGGTACTTGTGCGGCACTGAGGTTCCAGCCGCAAACAACAATTCATTTCGAGTGATTTTTGACCCCACTTGTTAAGTCTCTATTTAACTTCACCTTTAGCCCAATCTGAACGTTCCTTGTGTATCTCGGCGAACCGTTGGAGTTTTTCCGTAAGGAAAAGCACTACGTGCCCGTGGCTGCAATCGCCATTTTGTTTTGGGGGGCAGGCCTGTATCGCTTGATGGCGCGGATGCAAGTGGATGCGGTTTCGATGCGATCTGCGGGAACGCGTGCAGATCTTGGCATCTTGGAGGTTTTGCATACGCCGGTCGTGGCCGATATCCTGCTGGCACTGTCTATCCTGCTCTCTATTTTTTGTGTTGTTCCCGAGCATCTGGGTCTGGACGAACGACGCCCATCGCGCATTTCGAGATGAGCGCACCTATTTCATGCTCGCGGCATTGTTCGGCGCCAGCTATCTGGTTCGCACTCTCCTTCAGATCCCGGCAGCTGTGATGTTTGACCCCGAGGTGGTTCCCAGTCAGGAAACCTACCGAAAGATCCGGATCTGGCGGCTGATCGCCGATGTCGGGGGGCTGATGGTTGTTCTGACCATCTTAGCTAACTTGCGGGGCTTGTACCCCGAGGCATCCCGCCTTCGGTTTTGGGCCGGAATTGGCGTATTCGTCGCCATTCAGGTTGTTGTAGCGCTGATCTATTGGCAGCTCATATTGGCCTATGTCCGCGCCATGACGTCAGGGGGTTAACTTGCGCGCTTCATCCCCATGACACGCGCCCGCGCCCGTGGATCACTGTCAAACAACGCCGCCAATTGCTCGGTCATGGCACCGGCCAGCTGCTCCACATCCGTGATCGTCACAGCGCGGTCATAATAGCGGGTCACGTCATGCCCGATCCCGATGGCCAACAATTCAACGGCCTTCTTCCGTTCCACCATCGCAATCACATCCCGCAGATGTTTTTCCAGATAGTTGGCCGGGTTCACGGACAGGGTGCTGTCATCAACCGGCGCACCGTCGGAAATCACCATCAGGATTTTGCGCGCCTCGGGCCGCCCTGCCATCCGGCGATGCGCCCATTCCAACGCTTCCCCGTCGATGTTTTCCTTCAGCAGCCCTTCCTTCATCATCAGCCCCAGGTTGGGCCGCGTCCGGCGCCAGGGCGCATCGGCGGACTTGTAGATGATGTGGCGCAGGTCGTTCAGCCGTCCAGGCTGGCTGGGGCGGCCATCATTCAGCCACGCCTCACGGGCAAGGCCGCCCTTCCACGCGCGGGTGGTGAAGCCAAGAATCTCAACCTTCACATTGCACCGCTCAAGCGTGCGCGCCAGAACGTCGGCGCAGATCGCGGCAATCGAAATAGGCCGCCCCCGCATGGATCCGGAGTTGTCGAGCAGCAGCGTCACGACAGTATCGCGGAACTCAGTATCCTTTTCGACCTTGAACGACAGGGGCGTTGTTGGGTTCGCCACGACGCGGGCCAAACGCCCCGCATCCAGCATCCCTTCCTCGCGGTCGAACTCCCAACTCCGGTTCTGCTGGGCTTGCAAACGCCGCTGCAACTTGTTGGCCAGCCGCGAGACGGCGCCTTTCAACGGCTCCAACTGCTGATCCAAATAGGCGCGTAACCGCTCCAACTCGACGGGTTCGGCCAGTTCTTCGGCACCGATTTCCTCGTCATGCGCATCCAGATAGACCTGGTAGTCCGGATCAGCCTCAGACACAGGCTGAGGGGCAGGGGGCTCCAGGGGCGCTTCGCCTTCGGGCATCTCCGCCTCTTCGCCCAGCTCCTGATCGGCCATATCGTCCATAGAGACCTGGGCCTCGGACGCATCCTGCGTCTCATCCTGAGAGCTTTCGGGCGTGCCTTCAGCGTTTTCCTCGTCCTGATCATCCTGACCGGTGCTGTCGGGCTCTTGTTCTTCTTCCTGACCTTCCTCGGCCTCGTCTTCCATGTCTTCGTCCAGCTGGTCAGGATCATCCCCAAGCTGATCGCCATAGCCCAGATCGGTGATCACCTGCCTTGCAAAACGGGCAAAGGCGGTTTGGTCGTCCAGAATGTCGCCAAGGTTTTCAAGCGTCCCGCCCGCCTGATCCTCGATAAACCCGCGCCACAGCTCCATCGCGTTCTCGGCACCGGCGGGCAGAGGGCGACCGGTTGCCAAATGGCGCACCAGATAACCTGCCGCCGCGGCCAACGGCACATCCGAGGCTTGCTTGCACTGATCGTAGCCCTTGCGCAGCGCTTCATTGGCAATCTTGGCATCAATGTTGCCAGCCGTGCCCGGCATATCCCGCGCACCCATCGCCTCGCACCGGGCCGTCTCCATGGCTTCGTAAAGGTCCCGTGCCATCTCGCCCTGGGGAGAGTAGCGCGCATGTGTCTGCCCGTTGTGATACCGGCGATGCAGGGCCAATGCGTCAGCGGTCCCGCGGGCCAAAAGCACCTCTTCGCGCGTCATGCGGCGCGACACCTGTGGCAACCGCATGGAATCGCCCGAAACACCCGCTGGATCGACGGAGTAAGAGACGTTCAACTCGGGATCATTCGCCATGACCTTGGTGGCTTCGGCGAGGGCCTTCTTGAACGGATCGGCGGGGTTGTCGTTTTGGGTGCTCATGCAGAACCGCCTACAGAATGGTCAGACAGGGTGGCGCGCCCGGTTGCGAGGGCAACCAGCACATCCACATGGATATCAAGCGCGTCGATGACTTTATAGCCCACGTCGCGCCCGTCAAAAACCAGATTCAGGTCGGTTCCCGCCAGAACGACAGCCTGTGCGCCTGCGTCAACCAGCTTGCGGCCCTCTTCGATGAAGAAAGCGCGCTGAGCGTCTGTGCAGCGGCCAGCAAGGGCCATTTCGGTATATGCCGTTCCAACACCGTCGATATCTTGAGGTGCAACCGCCTTGGTCTGCGCAAGTTGACCATATAGTTGCGTCCGCATCACGACACCCGTTCCCAGCAAACCGACGGTCTCAAAGCCTTGTGCAACGAAAAAAGCGTCAAGCGGGCTAACAGCGCTGACCAGTGGCAACGCAGACAGTGCAACAGTTTCCTCAAAGCAGAAGTGCCCGCCGAGAGAGGTGATAGCAGCACAGTCCGCACTCGCTGCTTTCAACCGTTCGATGAGGCCTGCGTAAATCTGCGCCTGCGCTTCCGTATTCCCTGCCAGATTGTTTTCCAGCAGCGTTGACGCCTCGGTGTTTACAATCGTCAGGTCCAAAGGCGCCTTCAGCTCCCGCATCGCATCGGTCAGGCGTTGGTAATATACAACGGTTGCCGCGGGACCAATGCCGCCGATCAGGCCGATATGCATCGTGCCTCCTTTGGCTTACCCCAAGCTCACACTCGCCGCGCTCTCCGGAAGTTCCTCGTCGAACAAACGCTGGTAGAACTCGGCCACTGTCTGACGCTCCAACTCATCACACTTGTTCAGGAAGGACAGGCGGAACGCATAGCCCACGTTGCGGAAAATCTCGGCGTTCTGCGCCCAGGAAATGACGGTCCGAGGTGACATCACGGTCGACAAGTCACCGTTCATAAATGCGGTGCGGGTCAGGTCAGCTACGGTCACCATCTGTTTGACTGTCTTGCGGCCCTCCGCCGTGTTGTAGTGCGGGTTTTTGGCAAGCACGATCGCTGTTTCCGCATCAATTGACAGGTAGTTCAGTGTCGCCACCAGCGACCAGCGGTCCATCTGGCCTTGGTTGATCTGCTGCGTTCCGTGGTAGAGGCCCGTGGTGTCGCCCAGACCGACCGTGTTGGCCGTCGCAAAGATACGGAAGTAGGGGTGCGGATTGATCACCTGATTCTGGTCAAGAAGCGTTAGTTTGCCATCCACCTCCAGCACACGCTGGATCACGAACATCACGTCGGCGCGGCCTGCATCGTATTCGTCAAACACGATGGCGGTCGGATTGCGCAGAGCCCACGGCAGGATACCCTCTTGGAAATCAGTGACTTGCTTGCCGTCCTTCAACTTGATTGCATCCTTGCCGATCAGGTCAATCCGCGAGATATGGCTGTCAAGGTTCACACGGACCGCAGGCCAGTTCAGGCGCGATGCCACCTGTTCGATATGCGTCGACTTGCCCGTCCCGTGATAGCCTTGAATCATCACACGGCGGTTGTGGGAAAACCCTGCAAGGATCGCCAATGTCGTGTCGGGATCAAACTTGTAGGTGCTGTCCAGTTCCGGCACGCGGTCGCTGCGGTCGGCAAAGCCCTTGACCACCATGTCCGTATCAATGCCAAACACTTCACGGACCGAGATTTCCTCGGTTGGTTTCGCATTGATGTCCATTCCACCGTCCGCCATCTCAAATTGTCCTTCAGCATAGAAAACGCGCCCCGGATGGGCGCGCTGTTGGTGGTGCAACATATGGCGGGAAAGGGCAAGGGGAAGGGCGCCGTGCAGCCCACGAAATTGCGCAAGGCCTGCACAAGCAACCGATCAGTCTCTGCACAATCCATCGTCATATTGGGGTCATCAACAAAGGAACCTGATCGTGACGCACTTTATCCAACCCACCATTCGAATGCACAGCGCCATCCTGACCGGCACAGGCGGCGGCGCAACAGCGCAAGCGATGAGCCTGTGGGGTGGCGATTTGGCGCGCTTCTTGCCACCAACATGGCTTCTGACCTTGGCAGCTGTTTTCGGTGCCGCTTGCGCAGGCGCCGTCTTGGCCGGCGCTTTGGGTCGCGGCGGCTTGATAGGGGTATCAATCTGTATTCTGGCATGGCCAGTTGCCACTGCACTGGGGGCCGTCATCGCTGCAGTGCCGTTTGGCTTGTCAGGAATTGATATGCGTTATGGCGTTGCCGGGAGTGTCGTCACGGCTATGACAGAGGCCGCGCCCCTGGGCCTTTTGGCCGTTGGCGATGGCATCACGACCAGTTGGGTTGTCGCCGCCGTCTGGGCACTGTCGGCGGCGCTGGTTCACGTCGTTCTGCGTTTGGAAAGGCAGGTATCTATTTGAAATTCCTGCTGTCTTTAATCTGATCCCAAGCCCAGACAACCTCCTGCAGCTGCTCTTCCTGGCTCCGATCGCCGCCATTCATGTCGGGGTGCAGCACTTTGATCAGCGCCTTGTAGGCCTTGCGCACCTCGGCTTTTGTCGCGTCTGCGCTTGCTTCCAGAATCTCGATGGCACGCTTTTCGGTGGGCGGCAGGCGACGCGAGGCGGCTGAGCCGCCACGACCGGGGTTCTGCGTCGCGTTCTTGCCCAAAACCTGATGCGGGTCTTCGATGCCCAGACGTGCCCAAGCGCGCGCCTCGGGGTCGCCCATCGGCTTGGTCTGGCGCTCCCACACCTTGTCTTTGGACTGCTGTGCGTTGATCTCGGCCTCGGTCGTGCCGTCAAAGAAATTCCACTTGGTGTTATACTCGCGCACGTGCTGCTGGCAGAACCAATAGAAATCATCCAGCACGTCCGGCGCTTTGGGCGCGCGAAACTTGCCCGGCTCGTTGCAGCCTTCGTGATCGCAGATGCGCGTCGATGTCTCTGACGCGCCGGACATACCCCTCCGTCCGCGAGGATTTTTCTTCTTCGCAGAAGACACGGACATATCAAAACCAAAAGGATCAGGTTTAGGCATGGAGGGGTCCTTTCCGACTCAGGCCCACAAGTTTAGAGTCTGAGTGGAGAGATTGAAGGGGGTGCAGTAAAAAAATGTCAGGTGAAATGACCGTTCGGCAAGAAATTGAAGACAAGCTGCGTGCCGCGTTCAATCCGCGCGAGGTTGTCGTGGTCGATGACAGTGCCAGCCATGCCGGCCACGCCGGGGCACCGGCTGCGGGTCAAAGTCACTTCAATGTCATGCTGCGAAGTTCTGTTTTTGAAGGAAAAAACCGCGTCGCGCGTCACCGCGCTGTTCATGCCGCACTTGGGGCTGACCTGATTGGGCGCATTCACGCTCTGGCGCTGGATCTGGACGTCTGACCGTCCCTAATCCTTTGCATCGATATTGTTGCGCTGACTTGCCAGGTTCTTGAGGGACGTGGTCATGCCGGACACCGGGCTTGTTTCTTCAACGCCGTTGTCGGATGCCATCTGAGTGGCGCCTTCACCGGGCGAAAATGTCGCATCCGATTCACCGGCTTCCACGTCAAAATCCGCCGACTTGGCTTCACTCTCCGTGGTGTCGGCAGGTGGCGGCAGCAGTTCGGGTTCGAACTCGTCAATCGGATCGCTGACCACACGGCGAAAGACCAGAAGGTTGCGCCATTCCGTTGTGCTCCCGGTCAGGCCAGACCGTTCGATCGACGGCAGCGTTTCCGCGCGCTGAAACTCCCAACCCTCACGGCCCATATCGTTCATCATCGACTCAAGCGCATGCGCAAACCGCGCTTCCGGACCTTTTACGCCCTTGCTTTTCACGCCCTTGGTGGGGGCGGGCACGACCTTGTATTCCCAACCTGACACGATCCGTCCCTTCGTCATGTTTCGCGCGGATATATCCGGCAGGGTCCCGGGTGAAAAGCCCGTTGCTCAGCTGCGGCGAATACCGATGCTAGCATGCACACCCTCTGGTTTGTTCAGCGCGGCATGCGCCTCGGCCACATCCTTTACCCGTGCAAGCACGTCACCGGGCATCGGTGCCACGCGAGGTCCTGATTGGTCCACATGCAGTGTCATCGTCTCGCCTGTCGCTGCAAGCCAGCCATCGGCGTGGCGCAGCTCCTGAAAGGAATGCAGCCGCTTTTCATCGAAATCCACAAGGTGGTAGGTGACAATCACCGGGTCGTTTACGTGCAGTTCGCGGATATAGCGGACGTGGAACTCGGCCGCATAGGTCGTGTTGCCGGTGCGCGACTGGTAATCTGGCCCAAACCCGAAATGGTCAAACATCTGGTCAGCGCCCATGTCGAACAGCACGCCGTAATAGGCCATATTCAGGTGACCGTTAAAGTCGATCCATTCAGGTTTGACCGTCATAACGGTCGATTGAAACGGGGCTTGCATGTGAACTCCTGCTGGCGCGTCCCACCGGATTGCATGCGCGGGCAGGGGTGGTAAAGCTGAAAACCATTGTTTGAATGGATATGCCATGACCGACACCGTGCGCGCACAATACGAGGCGTTCCCTTACCCCGAGCGTAAACCCACGGACGAACGCAAACGGCTGATCACTGGCTCGCCGTCGTTGCCGGTCGAAATGGATCACTGGCTGTGGGGCGGGACGCGGGACTGGTCGCAGCCACTCAAGGCTCTGGTCGCTGGCGGTGGGACGGGTGATGCGCTGATACAGCTTGCACAAAAGCTGACGGATGCCGGACGGTCCTACGACATCACCTATCTCGACCTGTCCCATGCCTCGCGCCGGATTGCCGAAAAACGCGCCGAGGTGCGCAAACTCAGTGATATCACCTTTGTCACCGGGTCGCTGCTGGACGCGGGCCACTATGGCCCCTTCGACTACATCGATTGCTGCGGGGTGCTGCATCACCTGCCGGATCCACAGGCCGGATTCAATGCATTGGCCGGAGCCCTCAAGCCGGACGGAGGGATTGGCCTTATGGTCTACGCCCCTCATGGACGGTCCGGTGTTTACCCCTTGCAAGACGCCTTCAACGCGCTCCTGCAAGACTTACCGCCCGAGAAACAACTCAAAGCTGCCAAACGCATCTTTGACCGTCTGCCCGATGCGCACCCGTTCAAGCGCAATCAGCGTCTGGTGGATCACAAGAACGGGGACGCAGGGTTTTACGACCTGCTTTTGCACAGCCAGGATCGCCCCTTCACGATCACCGAACTATGGGCTGCGCTGAGCGCCGCGGGCCTGGACTATGCAGGCGCACCTGAGCCACAGCTTTATGATCCTGCGCCATTGTTTGACGGCGTCCCCGACATGGAGCGCTGCGCGCGCATGCAGTTGGCCGAAGACTTGCGCGGGACATTCAAGACGCATGTGGCCTATGCACGCCACAAAGGTCAGGTGATTGCACCACCCATGGGGCAGGCTGAGGCGATCCCCCATCTGCGCGACCTCGACGCGAAGGCGCTTGCCACGCATCTGACCAAAGGCAATGGGCTGACCGTCGATACCGCAGGCGAGGCGTTCCACTTCGATATCCCAGCGCAGGCAGCCGGGCTGGTGGAAAATGTCGACGGGACGCGAACGGTGGCCGACATCGCACCAAGCGACGTCGAGCGTGATGTCTGGAATACGGTTGAGGCTGCGCTGTGCAGCTCTGGAATGATGCACTATTCAGGAATTTTGGCGAAGGGTCAGTGATGAAAAAGCTGGTTGCAAGACTGTCATTTTTAGTCCCGACTTCGTGGCTTTCCACTGCATATCTCTTTGAAAGAATAGATATTTTGTCGGATGATGCGGAAACTTGCGACCATGAGTGGCACGTCGTTGCATCGATTCTAAGTACTGTTGAACTGCAGGTGCATTGCTACAAGTGCAATACTTACAGTGAGGTACCTGACCCATCTAAGAAGGAATGGGAAGAAAGCTACAATGCCATGGAAAACCCGTATCCTTGGCATGATCACTCGCGCATTAGATATTATCGCAGTGAACGCGCAGATCAGAATTCTCAACCGCCCCCCAGATTGAACTAGTATTTCAACCGTTCAGCTTCTTGGCGACAATCTCGTTCACAGCCTTGGGGTTCGCCTTTCCGCCCGTCGCCTTCATCACCTGCCCCACGAACCAACCGGCAAGCTTCGGGTTTTCCTTGGCTTTTTCGACCTGCGCAGGGTTCGCCGCAATCACTTCATCCACGGCGGCTTCGATGGCACCGGTGTCGGTCACCTGCTTCATACCGCGTGCTTCGACGACCTCTGCCGGTTCGCCGCCTTCGGTATAGATGATCTCGAACAGGTCCTTGCCGATCTTGCCTGAGATGTCGCCCTTGCCGATTAAGTCGATGATCCCGCCCAGCTGGGCCGGTGATACGGGGCTTTCGGTGATGCCTTTGTCATCGTCGCGCTTCAAACGGCCAAACAACTCGTTGATTGTCCAGTTTGCGGCCTGCTTCCCGTCACGGCCCTCGGCCACGGCCTCGAAATAAGCAGCGGTGTCAACGTCTGCGGTCAGCACGGATGCGTCATAATCAGTCAGACCGAAATCACCCATGAACCGCGCCTTCTTGGCGTCCGGCAACTCGGGCAGGGAGGCTGCAATGGCATCCACCCAGGCCTGTTCGATCTCAAGCGGTAGCAGGTCGGGATCGGGGAAATAGCGATAGTCATGCGCTTCCTCCTTGGAGCGCATCGACCGGGTCTCACCCTTGTCGGGGTCATAAAGACGCGTTTCCTGATCGACGGTGCCGCCACCTTCAACGATGGCGATCTGGCGCCGTGCTTCGACCTCGATGGCCTGCTGGATAAAGCGCATCGAGTTCATGTTCTTGATCTCACAGCGTGTGCCCAGATGCGAAAAGTCCTGCGTTTCCTGGTACTTCTCGTAGTCGCCAGGGCGGCAGATCGACACGTTCACATCTGCGCGCAGGTTGCCGTTCTGCATGTTGCCGTCGCAGGTGCCCAGATAGCGCATGATCTGGCGCAGCTTGGCAATATAGGTGGCGGCCTCTTCGGGTCCGCGAATGTCGGGGCGGCTGACGATTTCCATGAGGCACACGCCTGTGCGGTTCAGGTCCACGAAGGACATGTTCGGGTCCATATCGTGGATCGATTTGCCTGCGTCCTGCTCCATGTGGATACGCTCGATGCGCACCAGACGTGCAGTCCCATCACCAAGCTCGACCAGCACTTCGCCCTCACCCACGATTGGGTGGTAGAGCTGCGAAATCTGGTAGCCTTGGGGCAGGTCGGGATAGAAATAGTTTTTGCGGTCAAAGGCCGAATTCAGGTTGATCTCGGCCTTCAGGCCCAGCCCTGTGCGCACCGCCTGTTCCACGCAGTATTCGTTGATGACAGGCAACATGCCGGGCATGGCCGCGTCCACGAAGGCGACGTTGGAATTGGGTTCTGCGCCGAACTTGGTCGACGCCCCCGAGAACAGCTTGGCATTGGATGACACCTGTGCGTGGACTTCCATCCCGATCACCAGTTCCCAATCGTGCTTGGCTCCGGCAATGGTCTTGGGTGTGGGAAGGTCGTACGTCAGGTCAAGCATGGTCTCACCGATCTGCATCAAGGGGCTATCGCGCGGTGTAATGCGCTGCCGCACGGCTCGCAAGAGGGCGCGACGATGCGGCGTCTTTGCAGATGGTGCGGAGCATGCAAGCTGTCGCCATGAAGATTGATGAAATCCCGGTGCCGCAGGGCACGCTCATCGCGCCCTATGCCGAAAAAGAGGCGCACTACACCGATTGCTTTGAAACGCCCGTCACAGCGCCGGTGTCACTCGACGTCTTTATTAAGGCGTTCTACACCCAACCGCTCTTCAAGGCAGAACGCCTGATCCTGCGGCTGCTGGCGCGGCAAAACTCGACGGATGCCGAGGCAGAGGCACTCGCCAAGGGAACAACAGACAGGTTCGCCGTGTGGCAGGTCGAAGGCCGCACTCCGGCAGAGCTGCTGATGGCGGACCAAGCGGGGCGCACAATGTCCTGGTTGATGGTGACGGAGGATCGCCTGCGGTTCGGATCCATCGTGGTCCCGCAACGTACCAAGTCCGGGAAGCTGACACTTGGCCCTGTGTTTCACAGCCTCATCGGTGCACACAAAGTCTACTCGCGCGCGCTCCTTTCGGGGGCTGCGCGGCGCGCCTCGAAGGACTGAAGCTCGGGACCGTCTTCGGTAAAGACCACGTCCTTGCCCGATGCCAACTCGCGGCGAAACAGTTGTGTCAGATAGCGCAGGGCATCCGCATGGCCTGACGCGGCAAACCGGTCTGCGCAGCGCACGCGCAATCCATTGTCAAACCCGCGCGCTGCGTGGGCCCAGACCATCGGATGCACTTCGGTCAGATATTCGCGCACGACCTCGTCGGCGGCTGCGGCAATCTGAATGCGGATGTAATCCGTTTCGTCATCTCCTGTGGGGGCTGCACCCATCGTGTTGGCGCAATAGGCCGCAACAAGGTTGATATTGTGCTGATCCGGGCTGCGTTTCAGAATGTCATTGAGGCCATCCAGAAAGAAATCCAGATCAAGCCGTGCGCAGGCCTGACTGTCTTGGGCGATGGCATCGAACATCACCCATGCATAGGCACCGGACCCCCACAGATCAAAGCTGTGACCGGCGGCGCGCCGGGCTTCGATGTCCAGACGAGTGTAGGACCCGCTCCAACGCGGCAGCAAATGGGTGCCCATGGCCCGAAAAGCGCGTGGGTTTTTGGGATCCAGATCAATCCAGGTCTCGTAGTTGGATACCACTCTGGACGTTGCGCCGCCCTGTCCGGTGATCAAGGCACAATGTGCGGCAGCCAGCAGGGGCGAAGCATGTTCTCTCGCATCGAAATCCACGAGGATGTCCGCTGCCCTGTCGAAATGTGCGGCAAAGGCCTCGCGATTGCGCACAGGTACCTCGACATCCCAACCTGTTCCGCGCCATGCCCATCCCAGATCCATATGCGTCTGCGCTACGATCGTAGCGATAACATAGTTGGTCGGATGGTCCGCCAGAACCCGCTCCAGCGCCTCGATGCCGGCCAGAAGAGGCGCACCGGGATCTGGACGCCCAGAAATCAGGGCATGTTCAGCCGCGCCCACCACGTCCGCCCGTGCGCCAAAGGCCAAGAGCTCCGCAACGGGTGTACCGCCCAGAGTCTTTTGCCTGGCTTTGTCTGTTCGGGTGACTTCGGCAGTGAGCCGAGACCATTCGTCAAGACGTGCCAGTTTCAGGCCGCGCGCTTGATGGGTATCGCGTGCGTGTTCCTCTGCCGTTGGATTGGGGCAGGGGATCGACAGTTTTCCGCCTGTTGTATTGGTGCAAGAGGGTGGGGGTGGGGTGGCGTTTTTGGGCGCTTCGGGTCCCACCTGCAGAACGCCGTCCGGAGCCATGGTTATGTGCGTCGTCGCAAACTTGTTGCGAATATGCGCCCATGGCGCCCTGAGGCGTTCTGCAAAAGCCATAGTTACCTGTCCACTACTCGTTACATGTTCGAATCTGCCTGAAAAATGGGTCACAAAAGGGGCGAAGCCGGGACAAGTTCACGCCTTGTCTGCAGTCAATTTGGGCCAATTTGCGCGCTGGTTTTACAAATGCAGTGCACGCACGCAGATTGTTGCCAACGCGGCCACAGAACGCGGGTTTTGGCCCAAGCGCCGGGTAGACAGCGTCAGCAACAAGCGCGCATATTTGTCGTCATGTCTGGTTTGCGCATACTTCTTGTCCTCGCCACTGCCCTGCTGATTCCAAGTCTTTCAAAGGGAGAGGAAAACGATCCCTATGACGGGTTGCGCCCGCCCGCACGAACGGGGGACGTCCCACGGACCCGATGGACGCATCAGCCGGACTACGTTCTGTGGAATCGCGCTACCCTGTCCGCGCTCAAGGGGCATGGCAAACCGCTGGTGGACCTGGTGCCTGCAGATATCGCGGATTGGTGTCCGCGCTACCCGGATGCAAATGATGATGACCGACGCGCGTTCTGGCTTGGGTTCATGTCGGCCCTTGCCAAGTATGAAAGCACCTACAAACCGCGCGCCGTCGGAGGGGGCGGCAAGTGGTACGGCCTTCTGCAGATACTGCCCGCAACGGCGCGTGGTTACGGCTGCACGGTAGGTACGGGTGAGGCGCTGAAAAACGGGGCAGCGAACCTCAGTTGCGCTGTGCGGATCATGGCCACAACCGTTCCCCGGGACGGGGTGATCTATGGCCGTGGCGGCAAGGGCGTGGCGGCCGACTGGGGGCCGATGAGATCCTCGTCCAAACGTGCCGACATGTCCGGTTGGCTGAAACGCCAGCGCTATTGCGCGCCCCTAGATACGGTGCGCCCTGTGTCTCGACCCGCGCGCAAGGTGGCGCTCGACTAGGCGGCGCGCCCTCTCGGGCGCACATGATGTTTTGCAGCCCCCTCCGGTGGCTGCGTTTGTGCGAGGCTCTGCCTCGCGCTCTGTGGTACTTTCAGTCGGAAGAAGAGTGGATCCGGTTGTTTGCGATGCGATCCCAGACTTGCGGATAGGTCAGCAGGATCAGGTGGCCGTGGCCCTTAATGAAAGTCACCCGCGCTTCGGGCAGCGTATCGACAAAGCGTTGTGTCGGCCGCGGGGGAAAGACCGGGTCCACAGCGCCATGATAGAAGGCAATGTCCGTTCCGGCCAATGCTTCCGGGTCCGGGTTTGTCCACCGCCGCAGGTCACGGGTGTGGCGCCGGTAAAGCCCGTTTTCCGGCAATTCGATGCGGCTGTCATTGGCGGCGACCAGTGCGTCTGCAGCCGCCACCGTTTCCGGGCGCGTTTCGACGTCGGGGCCGTAGGCGAGGCGGCGATAGTATTCGAGCCACACCTTGCGCGGGTTCAGGCTGCGGGCCCGGGCGGCGGCAGCAGCCGTTCCAGCGGCACCACGCAGGCCCGCCAGAACGGGCTGGGGCGCGGGTAGGGCTGTTGAAATGCCGGTCACATGTACCTCTACATCAGGAGAGGTTGCGCGGATGTCCTTAGCTGCCTCCAGTGCAATCACGGCGCCGGTGGAATGGCCGATCAGATCGATGCGTTTCAGGTCATGGGTTTGGACAAGGCGCGCAATGCGTGTCGCGGCACGGTCCAGTACGATACTTTCCTCTGCCGGTCGCCCGTCAAAGCCCGGGAGGCGGAAATAGGCGACTGCCCGGTCCCTGGTTTCCAGATCGTCTATGGGGCGCAACACGCGGATCGACGTCATTGCGCCGGGTATGCCGATCACGACGCTATCGGCGCGTTCCAAGGCTTTTGGGTCGTGTAGAAGCGGGTCGGAGGGCAGGGCCGCCTCCTGCACGGCGCAGGCCGCCAGCCAGAGGTTTGCCGCGAGGGCGCCGAGCCACCTCATCCCAGCAACGAGAAATGGTGCCGCTTCACGGTGATCCCCCGATCTGTCAGCACGGTTTCGAATGTATCTGCGGGCGGCGTCGCTTCGAGCGGCACACGCACTTTGCGACCCGATGTCAGTACCGCGCTGGCCCGTACCGAGAAATCGAGCCGGGTATCGAGGCGGATATGGTCGATCTTGTCCCACGCGATGTCTCCGGTACGGCGACCTGCAAACCAGCTGAGCCCGTCCGATGCCAAGGCAAGGCCCGCGCTGCGCCCGGAGATCAGGTCATAGAGCGCGGGCGCCGTGCACAGTGCGATCAGCGCCATCAGGATCAGCGACGCGTCAAGCAGAGCTATGGCCGCAAGGATCAACGACCACACGACCACCAGCGCAACCAGCGTCCGCCGGTTGCGTCCGGTTGTTTCGTAGCGGTAAGGCGTCATCGCCCGCCGGTGACGTCAAGGGTCGAGCCTGTGACATAGCTCGCCCCGTCTGACGCGAGCCAGAGGACCGCCTTGGCCACTTCCTCGGCCGATCCTTCGCGGCGCATCGGCACCATATGAGCCAGCTTCTGTGCACGCCCCGGCTCGCCCCCTTTGGCGTGCAACTCGGTGTCGATCAGGCCCGGACGGACTGACATGACGCGAATGCCATCGGGTGCTACCTCGTCCGACAGGCCCTTTGTAAAGGTGTCGATGGCGGCCTTGGACGCGGCATAGTCAATATATTGATTGCCAGACCCCAGACGCGCTGCAGCAGAGGAGACATTGATGATCACACCACCTGTCCCTTGCGCCTGCATCCGGGTGACCGCCTCCTTGGCCACGAGCATTGCCCCGATCACGTTGACATTCATCATGCGTGTCAGACGCGCATGGTCGATGTCGGTCAGCTTGGCCGTCTGATCCACGATCCCTGCATTGTTGATCAGCACGTCCACACGGCCAAAGGCGTCGTCGGCGGCTTGATAGATGCGGGCGATGTCCTCTGGATCAGCGACGTCCCCCTGCACGGTGATGGCTGTGCCACCCGCCGCTTCGACGGCGGTCTTTGCAGCGTTTGCGCCGCCCAGATCGGATCGGTAGGCCAGCACGAAATCATAGTCAGCGGCACCAAGCCGGACACATGCGGCACCAATACCGGCGGACGCGCCGGTGATCAGGCAGACAGGGCGTTTGGACATGGAATAACCTTTCAAATTCAATCAGTTCAGAGGGGTGTCAGACACGAAGCTGGTGCCGGGACTGTAGATGTGGAACCCATCCAGATCGCCCTTGCCGACCTTTGCGCCAGCCATCCGCACGGTGGCATAGGCAAGCGTCAGGTGAAACTGGGCGTTGGGCAGTGCATAGAGCACGGCGTAATCGCGGCCCGACTGCGTCAGCTCTGCCTCGCCCGCAACATGGGTGATCTCGCGCGCTTCGGCCCCGTCAAACGCAGAGCGGTCCAATTGATCCAGCAGGAACCGCATGTCATGGGCCAATGCAAGGATGGCGCCGGGATCAGTGTCCATCGGCATCTCGGGCACCTCGTCGCCCATCAACGGCATGACCGTGCGCGCGACATAGCCCAAGGCCACGCAGAAATGCTCGGCCCCGGAAAAGCTGTCGGAGGCCAGTCGCGCCTCAAGCTGAGCGGGATCGCCAAGGCGGGCCAGAAGGCGCTGCACCGCATCGGTGAGCCGTTTCAAAGATGGGATCGTTGCGTCGTATAGGTCCATTGTCGGCTCGGTTCTAAGGTAAGGACTAAGGGCTCTGCCCTCGGACCCCCGAAGTTTACTTGGCAAGATGAAGACGGATCAGCCTTCGCGAATACGGGTCATCATCTCGGTTGTGTCGCGGCTCAGATTTGGGGTCGAGGCGATGCGCTCCAACTCCTTGCCGATCATCGATTGGCGTATCGCATCATAGCGGCGCCATGTTTGGAAGGCGGAGCACATGCGTGCCGTGGTTTGCGGGTTCACCGGATCAAGCTTGATCAACCAGTCCGCCAGCAGGGTGTAGCCCGAACCGTCCTTGGCATGGAAACCGGCGTGATGGGCGGCAAACGCCCCAAGAGTGGCACGGAAGCGGTTGGGGTTCTTCCAGTTGAAATCTGCGTGCTTGGTCAGTGCCTTGGCCGTATCGGCAGCATCATCCGGCTTGGCCTCCATCACCTGCAATCCGAACCATTTGTCCATCACCAGTCGGTCATGCTTCCACTGCGCCTCGAACTGGGCCAGGGCCGCATCGCCGCGGCCAGCGCGGATCAGGTAGGCAAGGGCCGCCAGTTGCTGGGTCATATTGGTGGCACCGTCGAACTGTGCCTGTGCCATGTCCCCGCCATCAAGCCGTGTGAGCAGAGACAGCGCCGCATTCCCCAAAGACCGCTGCCCGGATTGCTCTGCGTCAGGGGCATAGGGGGCGTTCACCTGGTGGCGTGTATACAACTCCGGCAGGGCGTCCGCCAAACGCTTCGCCAACGCTTGTCGGTGGCTTTCATTGGCCTCCCAGATCGCATCAGGATCCGGGGTTGTGCCGTCGGCGTGCAAGTCAGCGGCCAATTGCGACTGACCGGGCAGGGCAAGGCAATAGGCGCGATAGGCGGGGTCGAGCGTGTCGTCGATCAGCAAGCCCGCCACCCCGTCAAGCCACGCGGCGTCGGGCGCACTGCCCTTTGTGACCGTGCCAATCAGGGACGCTTTGCCAAGGTTGCGCGCGGCTTCCCAGCGGTTGAACGGGTCGGTGTCGTGGGCCAGCAGAAACGCATGGTCGGGCGCATGATCCAACTCGATGGGCGCCGAAAAACCACGCAAGATCGACGGGATAGGCTTGGCGCCCAAGCCGGGGAAGCTGAAGCTCTGGCTGTCCTTGGTCAGTTCCAGCACTTGGGTGGGCAACACCTCGTCCCCGTTTGGACCCAACAGGCCGACGGCAATCGGGATCACTTGGGCTTCGGGGTCAGGCGTCGCGGAAGACGGTGGCGTATGCTGTTTGAAGGTTAGCGTGTAGGTGCCGTTTTCAAAGCTGTCCGTGACAGCAACCCGTGGTGTGCCGGCTTGTGAATACCAGCGCTTGAATTGGGTCAGATCACGGCCCGTGGCATCCTCAAACACCTTCAGCCAGTCTTCGATCGTTGCGGCATCGCCATCGTGGCGGTCGAAATACAGATCGAGGGCCTTCTTGTATCCCTCATCGCCCACCAGCGTCTTGAGCATGCGGATCACTTCCGACCCCTTCTCATAGACGGTGGCGGTGTAGAAGTTGTTGATTTCCTGAAAACTTTCGGGCCGCACCGGGTGGGCGAGTGGCCCCTGATCCTCGGGGAACTGGCGCGCACGCAGATCAATCACATCGCTGATCCGTTTGACCGGTTCCGACCGCATGTCGGCGGTGAACTGGCTGTCGCGGAACACGGTAAGTCCTTCTTTCAGACACAGCTGGAACCAGTCACGACAGGTGATCCGGTTGCCCGTCCAGTTGTGGAAATACTCGTGCGCAATGATCGCTTCGATACGCTCAAAATTGCCATCGGTGGAGGTTTCGGGTGAGGCGAGCACAGCAGAGGCATTAAAAATGTTCAGCCCCTTGTTCTCCATCGCGCCCATGTTGAAATCGTCCACAGCCACGATGTTGAAGACATCAAGGTCATAGGCACGGCCATAGACATCCTCGTCCCATTTCATCGAATCCTTCAGCGCCTGCATGCCAAAGGCGCATTTGCCCTCGTCCCCGGGGCGAACATAAAGGGCGAGGTCGACCTCGCGGCCCTCCATAGTCGTGAAGCTGTCGCGATGGGCGACCAGCTCTCCAGCCACCAGTGCAAAAAGGTATGCGGGCTTGGGCCACGGGTCGTGCCATTCGGCCCAACCCTCGCCAGACGCGACCGGATTGCCGTTGGACAGCAGCACCGCGTGCGGCCCGTTGATCCGGACCGAGAAGGTCGACATCACGTCGGGGCGGTCGGGGTAGTAGGTGATCTTGCGGAAGCCTTCCGCCTCGCACTGGGTGCAATACATGCCGTTCGACAGGTACAGCCCTTCAAGCGCCGTGTTGGCAG
>NZ_JBYNDP010000215.1:0-4023 GCF_059783535.1 Tateyamaria sp.
GATTGGTAGAGCTCAAAGCCCACATCGCGCATCTGGCCCGACTGTTCTTCGCCCAAGAGATTCCCTGCCCCTCGAATATCAAGGTCTTGCGAGGCCAGCGTAAACCCGGCCCCCAACGTGTCGAGGCTGCCCAACACGCGCAGCCGCTTCTCTGCGGTCGTCGTCAAACGCGCACGCGGTTTGGTCGTGAGGTAGGCGTAAGCACGGGTCTTTGACCGTCCCACCCTGCCCCGGATCTGATAGAGCTGCGCCAATCCAAACATGTCGGCACGATGGATCACCATCGTGTTAGCAGTGGGAATATCCAGACCGCTTTCCACAATCGTTGTCGCCAGCAGCACATCGAACTTGCCGTCGTAAAAGGCGTTCATGCGGTCATCCAACTCGCCCGCCGCCATCTGTCCATGCGCCACCACATAGGTCAGCTCGGGCAACTGCTCATTCAGGAACTCCTCGATCTCAGGCAAGTCACTGATACGCGGCACGACATAAAAGGACTGCCCACCACGATAATGCTCCCGCAACAGCGCCTCGCGAATGGTCACAGCATCAAATTCGGACACGTATGTGCGGATCGCCAATCGGTCGACCGGAGGCGTTCCAATGATCGACAGGTCACGCACCCCCGTCAGCGACAATTGCAACGTACGCGGAATAGGTGTCGCAGTCAGGGTCAGCACATGCACGTCCGAGCGCATCTGCTTCAGCCGTTCCTTGTGGCCCACGCCAAATTTCTGTTCTTCATCAATGACCAAAAGGCCCAGATTGTTGAACCGCACGCCCTTGGCCAGCAGTGCATGGGTGCCCACAACGATGTCTGCCGTGCCCTTCGACATCGCATCGCGTGTGGCCGATGCCTCCTTGGCACTGACAAAGCGGCTGAGCTGCCGCACTTCGATGGGAAAGCCGCGAAACCGCTCGGCAAAGCTCTTGTAGTGTTGCCGCGCCAGCAGCGTGGTGGGTGCAATGACCGCCACTTGCACACCAGACATCGCCGCAACAAAGGCCGCGCGCATTGCCACCTCGGTTTTTCCAAAGCCCACATCGCCGCAAATCAGCCGGTCCATCGGCTGACCTGCCGTCAGGTCGTCCATCACAGACGCAATGGCGTTTAACTGATCGTCCGTCTCCTGATACGGAAAGCGCGCCGCAAAGGCGTCCCACATGCCGGGGGGCGGCTCAAGGATCGGCGCCTTGCGCAACGCACGCTCAGCCGCGATGCGGATCAGCCGATCCGCCATCTCGCGAATGCGCTCTTTCAGCTTGGCCTTCTTGGCCTGCCACGCCCCACCACCCAAGCGGTCCAGCAGCCCCTCTTCGTGACCGTACTTGGACAGCAGTTCGATATTCTCGACCGGCAGGTAAAGCTTCGACTGTTCGGCATATTCCAACAGCAGGCACTCATGTGCGGCCCCGGCGGCGGTCACAACCTCCATGCCCTGATACCGGCCAATCCCGTGATCCACATGCACAACCAGATCGCCGGGCGACAGCGATTGCGTCTCGGTCAGGAAATTCTCAGCCCGGCGCTTTTTCTTCGGCTGCCGGATCAGCCGGTCGCCCAACACATCCTGCTCGGAAATGACGGTAAGGCCCGGCGCCTCAAACCCGTGTTCCAGCGCCCAGACAACCAGATGCAGCCCGCGCTTGCCAATGCGCATGGCGTTGGTGATGGGGACGGCCTCGGCCAACCCCTCATCCTCGATCAGCCCTGTCAGACGTTCGCGCGCACCTTCCGAATAGCTGGCAATGACAACGGGACCTTCCGCCATCTTTGCTTTAATATGAGACGCCAAAGCCGCAAAAAGGCTGATGGATTCCTGTTGGCGTTCGGGCGAGAAGTTGCGCCCGATCCGTCCGCCCGCATCCGTGACACCCGGCCCCGTCGCCTGAGGTAATTGAGCCAAGGACAGCACGCGGAAACCGGCCACCGCCGCCTCCCACGCGGCATCATCCAGATACAAGCCAGCCGGCGCCGCAGGTTTGTAGACCGAATCCATCTTGGATCGGTTTTCCATCGCCAAACGACGTGTCTCGTACTGGTCCTCGATACTCTCCCACCGCGCAAGACGCGCAGGCGTCACCTGATCATCCAGCGTGATCGTCGCCCCGGGAAGATAGTCGAACAGCGTATCCAACCCATCGTGGAACAACGGCAACCAATGCTCGGCCCCCTGATGTTTGCGCCCTGCACTCACCGCCTCATACAGCGGATCGTCGGTGCCAGCGGCGCCAAATTCCAACCGGTAGTTCTGCCGGAACCGTGTGACGGCGGCCTCATCCAGAATAACCTCGGACACAGGTGCAAGCTCTATCACGTCCAGCTTCTCGGTCGTGCGCTGTGTTGCGGGATCAAAACGGCGCGCACCGTCCAACACATCGCCAAACAGGTCCAGCCGCACCGGCCCCAGATCACCGGGCGGATAGATGTCGATGATGCCGCCGCGAATGGCGTAGTCGCCAGGCTCCATCACCGTCGGACTTTGCACAAAGCCCATGCGCACAAGGAAATTGCGCAGCGCGCTTTCATCAACGCGGTTGCCAACAGTAGCCGAAAACGCGGCCTCCCGCAGCAAATTGCGCGCAGGCACCCGCTGGGTTGCAGCGTTCAAGGTGGTTAACAGGACAAACTGCTCCGGCATCCCATGCACAAGCGCCGCAAGCGTTGCCATCCGCTGGGCCGAGATATCAGCGTTTGGCGACACACGATCATAAGGCAAACAGTCCCAACCGGGGAACACCAGCACCGGCATGTCCGGAGCAAAGAACCGCAACGCCGCCTGCATCGCCGCCAGCCGCTTGTCATCGCGGGCCACGTGCATGACCGGTGCGCCCTTGGACACTTCCTGAAGGATCAGCCTGGCGTCAAACCCCTCGGGTGCGCCGGACACGGTGATATGGGTCTGCTCGGGCATGGGCGGCATTTCACTCGGCAGGGAACGGGATCAAGAGGCCTTCAATTGGGTCTTTCGCCCAGACTGTCAACCGCCCAATGGGCCAATCGACAGGTTCTGGTACATACCCCACAGGGCCGTGATGAAAATCGACACCATGCCAATGGCCTGCACGATGGTCCGATGACGGGTCAGGCGCCGCCAAAGCGCCTCGCCCGTTGCCTGCTCATCCTGGATCAACCGCGCGGTCGACAGGTTCAAGGCGCCCACCAAACTCATTGGAAAGCCCAACAGGAAAAGGGCCTGCGCAAATTCAACGCCATATACAAAACCCAGCAAGGCCAGACCGGTCAGCAGAAAGCAAGCCAGCCCGAGCAACCAAAGGCCGGATATGCGACCGATAAACAGCAGACGGTTTGTGTTGATACGAACCAGGTCCTCAAGGTCCTCGGCCGCCTGTCCCCCATGGCGACGGGCACGGGCCACCATGTCATATGGCACGCCCAGCACCCAATGGCTTGCCGTTGACCACACGACCGCTAGCGCGATCCAGAACCACAGGTTCGAGAACGAGCGCATATCGATCAATTCAAAGATTGTGTCGTACCAGTCCACGCGCCGTCCCGTCGTCCCGTATGCCGGGCCCTCTTGCCTGTGTTGACGCCTCTCTTAGCGCGGGCATGCCGCAGTGCCTAGACTTGGCAAGGTCAAAAATCCATGTCACCCATGCACTGTCACTCAAACCGGACACTTTCATGCGCCCCACCCAAGCCCCCTACCCTGCCACCCGACTGCGCCGCACCCGCCAAAGCCCAGCAATCCGCGGCCTCGTTCGACAGAACACACTGACGGTAGATGACTTCATCTGGCCCATCTTCGTGCGCAGCGGAGAAGGCATCGAAGAACCCATTCCCTCCATGCCCGGTGTCGTGCGCCGGTCGGTCGACAAGGCGGTCGAGGCCGCACGCGAAGCCGCGGATCTTGGCATCCCGGCCATCTGCATATTCCCTTATACCGGGCTGGAAGAGCGGACCGAGGATTGCGCGGGGGCGTGGGACCCGCAGAACCACGCCAACCGCGCCATCCGCGCCATCAAACAGGCCGTGCCAGACATCGCGATCATGACGGA
>NZ_JBYNDP010000075.1:0-2149 GCF_059783535.1 Tateyamaria sp.
GATGGGAGGGTTCTTGAGCAAGGTTCGCGCAATGCCGACACGTTGCTTTTCGCCTCCTGACAGCTTGAGGCCACGTTCACCCACCGCCGTATCATAGCCCTCGGGCAACGCTTGAATGAAATCGTGGATTTGCGCAGATTTGGCAGCCGCCTCGATCTCGGCTTGGGTGGCGTTGTCGCGCCCATAAGCGATGTTGTATCGGATCGTGTCGTTGAACAGCACAGTATCCTGCGGCACGACGCCAATAGCCGCGTGCAGGCTGTCCTGCGTAACGTCCCGCACGTCCTGTCCGTCAATCCGAAGGGCACCCGCACCCACATCATAGAAACGGAACAAGAGCCGCCCGATGGTCGATTTGCCTGACCCGGTCGAGCCCACGATTGCCACTTGCTGCCCCGGCTCCGCTGCAACGGACACACCTTTCAAGATTGGTCGCGCCGGATCGTAACCGAAATGCACGTCATCCAACTCGATCCGCCCGCCGGTAACATTCAGCTCCTTGGCGTTCGGAGCATCGACGACCTCAGCCGGTTGCTCCAACAAATCAAACATCTCGCCCATATCCACCAGTGCCTGCCTGATCTCGCGGTACACCGTCCCAAGGAAGTTGAGCGGCATGGTGATCTGGATCATGTAGGCGTTGACCATGACGAAGTCGCCCACGGTGAGTGTGCCGTTCTGCACACCGATGGCTGCCATGACCATCACACCGACAAGGCCAGATGTGATGATAACCGACTGACCGAAATTGAGAAACGCGAGCGAATAGCTGGTCTTCAATGCAGCAGTCTCGTACCCCTCCATCGCCTTGTCATAGCGCCCCGCTTCACGCGCTTCGGCCCCGAAATACTTGACCGTTTCGAAGTTGAGCAGACTGTCGATGGCCTTCTGATTGGCGTCGGTGTCTTGCTCGTTCATTACGCGCCGCAGTTTCACGCGCCATTCGGTCACCGCAAAGGTGAACCAGACATAAAGGGCAATGGTCACGGCCACGACGACCAGATACCAAATGTCGAACAGGATGGTCAGGACGATCCCGATCAGCAGCAGTTCAAGGATCAGCGGCCCAATCGAGAACAACAAGAAGCGCAAAAGGAATTCGACCCCTTTCACACCGCGCTCGATGATGCGGCTGAGCCCGCCGGTCTTGCGCGTGATATGGTAACGCATCGACAGGCGGTGAATGTGTTGGAACGTCTCAAGCGCTAGCATCCGCAGGGCACGTTGGGCAACGCGGGCAAAGATGGCATCGCGCAATTGTTGAAAACCCACATTCATCAGACGCGCGAGGCCATAGGCAACCGTCAGGCCAATTGCCCCAAGGGCCAGATCGGAAATGCCTTCGCCACCCAGCACATTCACCGCATCCCGATAGAGGATCGGCGTGTAAACAGACACCAGTTTGGACAGAACAAGCGCCAGCATGGCCAGCACGACCCGCTGCTTTACCCACGGTTTATCTGCGGGCCAAAGGTAAGGCGCGACCTTACGAATAGTGCGCAGACCCGAGCTGCGCTCGGCCTGGCTCACATCCTGGTTCGGATCATTGGACGGCGTTGACGGATCAGCGGGTGCTGCCGAGGCCGAAGTGTCTGCGGGCATAGAGAAGCATTCCTGACGTTCAGGTCTGACTATTTAGGACAGAGAGACCCGAGTTGCCAGCGTCAGTGCGCGCGTAGCAGTTAATTTGGCAGAGCAAACACCTGACCGGGGAAAATCAGGTCCGGGTTACGGATGCGGTCCCGGTTGGCCTCAAAGACCTGCACGTAAAGCGTACCTTCGCCGTAACGGTCACGGGCGATGGCCCAAAGCGTGTTGCCCGCTTGAACGGTGATCTGTTTCGCTGGTGCGTCCTCGCCGTCCGCCTCCGCCAGTACCTCGGGGTCTTCGCGGCGAAACGGCGTTTCGACCCGGCTTGTCACCTGTCCAGCGTCATTCAGCTCGTCCACGCGCAGTGTATACGTGCCCTTGTCGATCTCGGGCAGTTCGCCTTTCCATCTGCCATCGTCGCTGACGTCGATATCGGCAACCGGAGTGTTGTTGACATAGACCCTGACGGCCCCTGCCTCGGACTGCGCGCGCCCGGCGAGTTCCACATCGCCGGTGTCCGAGTAGCTGATGCTGTCGAGCGCGATGTTGTCCAGCGCCT
>NZ_JBYNDP010000075.1:2249-19110 GCF_059783535.1 Tateyamaria sp.
ACATCGCCGGTGTCCGAGTAGCTGATGCTGTCGAGCGCGATGTTGTCCAGCGCCTTAGGCGCCACACTGCCCAAAACTTCCACTCCTTCGGCGGTCGATTTGAGGACCGTCACCTGTGTCTCAGGTTCTGATGCGGTCACACCTGTTTCTCCTGCAACAGAGGCGACCGCATCGCCTTCATCAGGTGGCACGTCATCGGACGCCGGTGTCTGCGGTTCCTGAACAGAGTCTGCCTGTGCCACATCTTCGGTGAGCGCTACGGTCGGTACGACCTCGACCGTTTCTGCGACATCGGATGCTGTCGGCGCGTCTTCTACCTGCGAAGGTGCCTTCGGCTCCTCAATGGGTGCAACGGCCACCAATTCCGTATCCTGAGGTGCGCTTACCGCCGCCTCGGCATCGGCCACGACTTCGGGTGCCGCAGGTTTTGTTGGCGCGGGTGCAGGTTGTGCTTGCGGCGCGAGGATCACTTCATCCAGCGAGGCAATCTCGTCCTGACCAACACGTTGCACGACCGTTAAAACCTGGGCCTTCGGGCTGGGTGGCAGCATAGTGATTGCAGCAAAGCTGCCGCCATCGTCTGTTGTTGTTTCCGTGTTTTCCGTTCCATCCAGAAACACCGCCACTTTGCTTCCCGGGGCTGCACGCCCAGCAATCACGGTCAGACCATCGGGCTCAACCCTCACCTCGTCGATGGAAGGCGGATTGGGCTGCACAACCTCTTCGGGTTCCGGCGCGACCTCAGGCTGCACTTCGTTTGTTTGTGCGACCTCGGTCGTTTCAATGGCAACGGCGTCAGGAGGTGTTTGTACCGTCTCGGTTCTATTGGCGTTGATGTACAGCCCAGCACCGACTGCCGCCGCAACGACGACAATCACAGTACCCACCAAGGCACCGTTCGATCCGGCAAATGCCGACCATTTGGACATGTTCACCCTTTCCACCGCACCGGTTCGCCCGGTTTCGTTGCGCTTGCATAACAGGCAGCGCTATAGCGGTCAAAAGAACGGCGTCACAAAACCATCACTTTCGCGCGCCCGTTACAGGAGCACCACATGTCCCCATTTTCCGTCTGCGTCTACTGTGGCTCGCGCCCTGGCAACGCCCCCCGTTACACGGTTGAAGCCGAAGCCCTTGGCACCGGGATAGCAGAACGGCACTGGCAGCTTGTCTATGGCGCGGGCGATGTGGGGCTGATGGGATCGGTTGCGCGCGCCGCACAAGCGGGCGGTGCCGATACGTTTGGCGTCATCCCCCGCCATCTGGTCGATTGGGAGGTCGGCAAGACCGATCTGACCCGATACGTCGTGACCGAAACAATGCACGAGCGCAAAAAAGTCATGTTCATGAATTGTGATGCCGTCGTCGTGCTGCCCGGCGGTGCAGGGTCACTGGACGAGTTGTTTGAAGTTCTGACATGGCGGCAGCTTGGGTTGCATGAAAAGCCGGTGGTCCTGATGAATGTGGACGGCTACTGGGATCCGCTCATTGCGCTACTGGATCATGTGGTCGCCGGTGGGTTCGCAGATGCATCGCTGCTGGACTATTTCGAGGTAACCAACGACGCGGTTAGTACGTTGTCCGAGCTTTCCAAGACTATAATTTGAAACGAAAAAGGCCGATCAAATGATCGGCCTTTCTGCTTACCAGCACCAGGGCAGCACCTCACATCCGGCTGGCAACATTTTCCCAGTTTACCAGATTGTCGAGGAAGTTTGTCAGGTACGCAGGCCGTTTGTTGCGGAAGTCGATGTAGTACGAGTGCTCCCACACATCGCAACCCAAGAGTGCCGTCTGACCAAAGCACAATGGATTCACGCCATTCTCTGTCTTCGTGATCGCAAGGCTGCCGTCTTTTTCTTTGACCAGCCAGGCCCAGCCGGAGCCGAACTGCCCGGCACCGGCTGCAGAAAACTGTTCTTTAAACCCGTCAATCGAGCCAAAGCTTTCCGTCAACGCCTTTTCCAACTCGCCGGGCATCGCAGTGTCGCCGGGGCCCATCATCTCCCAGAACTGGTTGTGGTTCCAAAGCTGGCTGATGTTGTTGAAAATGCCGTTCTGTGCCACGGTATTTGCGTCGTAGGTGCCGACAATGATTTCTTCGAGAGACTTACCAGCCCACTCGGTGCCTTCAATGGCCTTGTTGCCGTTCACGACATAGGCGTTGTGGTGCAGGTCGTGGTGATATTCCAGCGTTTCCTTGGACATGCCCTTGGATGCGAGTGCGTCGTGAGCATAGGGAAGGTCGGGAAGTTCAAAAGCCATGGGGGCCCCCTTTGTAGTATTGCAAGGTTGTGCCTGACAGATTGTGCGCGGACGAGCAAGTTCAAGCACCAACCACGAAATACAATTCGAAATGGTGAGCTACTTGTTCTTCAGTTGCCCCACTTCGCATGAGCCATTGCCGTTGAATGAGTTTGTGACCCCAGGCATTGAACCACGTACGATAACTCTTTTGGTGTTTGTGTCGAGTTCGATGCGATACCCGATCCGCGCAGGTCGCGGGTTGGCCGGTATGTTGTTCACCCGGTAGGTGAAACGATATTTACCGTTGCCGCGATCTTTAAGCTTCACGGAGATTGGTTCCCCATGATCAGCATGAATGATTGAATCGTACACGAGTGCAGTTTTCGCTGACGGTTCAAATTGCAATGCAAGTACCGGTGAAATAAACCCATCGCCGGTGTCACGTACCTTGCAGACATAGTCCAACGCAACTGCTGGCGTCGCCATCATCATGACCGCATAGATACTTCCCCAAAAATAACGCGTGATTTTCCCCTTCAAAGCGTACTGACGCCAATTGACGTCACCACAAGAGAAACTCAAGGTGAAAAACATTTCTCTTAGAGAGCATCTACTGCGCTGCCGCGACGGCTTGCGACAGTTAGCAAGTCAAAAACGTACTGTGCCTGACTGCGGAAACAGATGATGCGGAACCTATCCGTATCGTGCAGCCAGAACGCAGCTGGAACCTGCGCCATGCGCGTGCGTCGGAACATGCCGCTCTTAAACTGATCAGAAACCAGATCTACGGGCACCAGCTTGGCCAACACCTCGCGTGCATTAGGGCCAGACACGTCAAATACCGCGCGCGCATCGGACACATCTGCACAAAGGCTGTGCACGTCACCCAAGATAGCCTGCATTTGCTCCAAATTGGCGGACACTGCATCGTAAGGGCAAAGGACTAGCAGCTCATCCGGTGACATCCAGCAGATGCCCCGATCATCGACACAGTTGGCTTGTCCATGACCGGGCACTTCCAAAGAGGTCGCGTTCATTGCGGCCTTCTTGATCTTCGCGTTGGTCAGTTGTCCGCGTAGCGTGATCATTCCCTGCAATGGCACCTCGGTCACGGTCGCGATACCTTGGGCCCATGTCGCGCCATTCAACGCGCTGACGGCACTAGACATTTTGCTTCTCCCCATCCGGGTCATAGAAGATCGGGCTGACGATCCTGGCCTTGTAGGTCGTGCCATCCGTGCCCGGGAAATCGATCACTTCACCCATACGGTCCGGTCCGTGCAGGACAAGACCCATGGCGATCCCCTTGTTCAGGTTCGGCGAATGGTACGACGATGTGACCCGCCCTTGCATGTTGCGTTGACCGTTTTCGTTGGTGCCTGCAGCAACGGCGTAGGCGCCATCCGGCAAGACTGAACCATCCAGTGTTTCAAGGCCCACCAGTTTCCAGCGTTCCGGATCAGTCATATGCGTGCGTTCTTGCGCGCGTTTGCCAAGATAGTCTTCTTTCTTCTTGGACAGCACCCAATGCAGGCCAAGATCCTGCGGGATGACCGTGCCGTCCGTCTCATCCCCGATCATTATGAAGCCCTTTTCGGCCCGGAGAATGTGCAGCGCTTCGGTGCCATAGGGCATCACTCCCAGATCAGCGCCAACCGCCATGAGCGCATCCCAGAATACTTGTCCTTCCGAGGCGCGCACGGCGATCTCGTAGCTGAGTTCTCCAGAAAAGGAGATTCGGTAGGCCCGCACGTCAAAGCCGCCCAACGTGCCATCGACCCATTCCATGAAGCCAAGAGCTTCGGCAGAAACATCCATGCCTCCGAGCGCCTCAAGCGCCTTGCGCGCGTTCGGACCAACCACCGCAACCTGCGCGTATTGCTCGGTCACATTGGCAACATAGACCTTCATGTCCCACCACTCGGTCTGAAGCCATTCTTCCATGTGGCCGTGGATGCGTTCGGCCCCGCCAGTCGTGGTGTGGCAAAGGAAGGTGTCTTCATCAATCCGGGCCACCACGCCATCGTCGATGAGAAAGCCGTTTTCGCTGCACATCAGCCCATAGCGACATTTGCCGGATTTCAGCGTGCTCATCATGTTGGTGTAGAGCATGTCGAGGAATTTACCCGCGTCAGGCCCTTTGACGATCAGCTTGCCAAGGGTAGATGCGTCAAGAAGCCCAAGGTTTTCGCGTACATTCCTTGTCTCGCGCATGACGGCATCATGTACGGTTTCTCCGCTGCGGACATAGGCGTACGGGCGGCGCCAATGGCCCACCGGTTCCCAATCCGCCCCATTGGAACCATGCCAGTCGTGCATGGGTGTGCGACGTATGGGTTGGAACACTTTGCCCCGCGCTTCACCCGCAATCGCCCCCATGGATATTGGGGTATATGGCGGACGGAAGGTGGTTGTGCCTGTCTGAGGAATAGGTTGGTTCAGCGCATCAGAAAGGATTGCGAGACCATTGATATTGCTTAACTTACCTTGATCCGTTGCCATCCCCAGCGTGGTATAGCGCTTGGCGTGTTCGACGCTTTCAAACCCCTCCTGCGCCGCCAGTTGGACGTCCGAAACCTTCACATCATTCTGATAGTCGAGCCACGCCTTGCCGCGCAACGCAGCACCCGCGCCCTGTGGCATCAGCCAAACAGGTTCCATCGCAGCCTCTTCGACACTGCTGGCCTCCGGTGCCGAGACCTCTCCCGGCTTGTGCCCCGTGGCTCGCGCCGCCGCATGGCCCATTGCAAGTGCGTCGCCAACCAACTCGGCCAAGCCGAAATGTCCATTTGCCGACCCGGCCGGGCTGACAAACGCGCTGCCGTCCGCGCCCGTTGGTGCTTTATCCACATCCGGGCGGAACATGGCGAAATCGTTGTCCCAGAGCAGTTTACCACCGCAGTGAGACCACAGGTGGACAACAGGTGACCAGCCACCCGACATTGCAACAGCGTCACACGCGATTTCTTCCAGTACCGCGCCCTCGCCCGCTTGCGAACAAACGGCTACGCCAGTGACCCGTTTGCCCCCCAGAACCTTGGATACGCCATGGCCCATCAACACCCGGATGCCGGCCGCTTTCGCCTCGGCAATCAGTGGGCTATCGGCTGGCAGCACGCGCGCATCAAGTATCGCAGGGACATCCAATCCAGCGGCTTTCAAAGCGCTTGCAGTGCGATATGCGTCGTCATTGTTGGTCACAATGACCGTCCGATCACCCGGGCTGACACCGTAATTCACAACGTAATCCCGCACGGCGGATGCCAGCATCACGCCAGGGATGTCATTGCCTGCAAATGACAGCGGGCGTTCAATCGCGCCAGTGGCTGTCACGACGTGCCCCGCCCTTATGCGCCACAGCCGATGGCGCGGGCCATCCAGTTCCGGGGCATGGTCGTTCAGGCGCTCATATCCCAGCACATATCCGTGGTCATAGACCCCCGCCCCCATCAGGCGCGTGCGCATCGTGACGTTTGGCATCGCCTTCAACTCAGACACCAGTTCGTCCACGACATTATCCACAGGCTTGCCGTCAACGTCCCCACCATCGACGGGCGCGCGGCCACCCCAATGCGCGGTTTGCTCAATCAGCAGGACTCGCGCACCAGCCATGGCCGCCGAACGTGCAGCAACCAGGCCAGCAATTCCGCCACCTACGACCAGCACATCGCAAAAGGCGTGGAAATGCTCGTAGGTGTCTTGATCACGCCCTTTGGGGGCCTGCCCCAACCCGGCGGCCTGACGGATAAACGGCTCGTAGACATGCTTCCACAGTGGGCGCGGGTGGATGAACATCTTGTAATAGAAGCCGGCCGGCATGAAGCGCGAGAGCTTGGCGTTGATCGCCCCCACATCGAATTCCAGGCTGGGCCAATGGTTTTGGGATGTGGCAAGCAGCCCCTCGAACAACTCCGTTGTCGTGGCACGCTGGTTCGGCTCGAACTTGCCCTCAACACCAAGGTTGACCAGAGCGTTGGGCTCTTCGGGTCCTGCGGCGACGATCCCGCGCGGGCGGTGGTACTTGAACGACCGGCCAACCAGCATCTGGTCATTGGCGAGAAGGGCAGAGGCAAGCGTATCGCCCTCAAACCCGCGCATTTGCTGCCCGTTGAAGGTAAAGCGAACGGCCTTGTCTTTGTTCAGAAGGCGACCGCCTGTGGCGAGACGTGTGCTCATGTTTGGGCCTCATCGCGGCGGCAGGCGTCGGAGCCTCCGGCGGTGGTATTTTCGGTCAGAAGAAACATGGTCACGAGAACGCCCTCCACGACCAGCCGGGGCGCTTTTCGCTGATCTTGTCGCAAATCTCTTTCGGCGGTTCGGTGACTTGTGCGGAATAAGTGCCAAAGACTTCGAGCGTTGTCGTGCACCGCGCCGCGTGGAACCACTTGCCACAGCCATAGGCATGCCGCCACCGTTCGAAGTGCACACCCTTAGGGTTTTCACGCATGAACAGGTACCCTTCAAAGTCATCATCTGATGACCCGGGGCCAAAACGTTTCAGGTGCGCCTCACCTCCGGCATGGAACTCGGTCTCTTCTCCGGTCCGGCCGCAATAGGGACAGGTCAGGATCAGCATGGGCGCACTCCGATCATTGGAGCGGACACGCAAAAGGCGGACGTCCGAAGACGCCCGCCTGATGCGGTCCGAATAGTTTGGGAGGGGTTATTCGGTTGGCACCGCCGTGCCTGTTGTGCCAGTCGTGTCGGTTGCCGCCGGTGTGATAGCGTTTTGGGTTGGGCCGCCTTCACCACCGCCCGAACCGATGGAGCCAAGCAGCGCAAGAAGTGCCACGACAGCAACAATGACCGCGAAGGAGATAAGGAGCCCGCGGCCTGACACGCCGTCGCCACGATGGATATTCGGGTTTGGATAGTCTGACATGTGTAAGCCTCCGTTCTATGGGCTTTCATGTCATCACGACGAAACGTTGGCGCAATACCGGGGACCTTGGGTATGGAAAACGGGCTGAGCACAGCCGGTTTTCCACCAATACGACGGCTGCATCCCGCCTGTTTTGCGATTTTTCGTGACGTGGCGGTGATTTCTGTGTCACTGTCAACTAAAGTTGACAGGAGGTCATTATGGATCACACGACTGGCGCCATCCTGGTCTTTGGCGCGATTGCCGCGGGCGCAATCATCATGTTCGTTCTGGAGCGGCGTGCAGCCGCCAAACGGTTGGAAGCGCGCGGGGGACGAGAGATTGACGTCGCCAACCTGATCGCCTTTGGATCGGCCGCTGGCGAAGGGAAAAAGACGCACGAGTGACGTGCAAGACGAGTTGAACAAGCCTTGCCAAAAACCTGCGGTGGATTTTTGCATCGTTTGCTGCATCAGTGCGCCACCCCAGCCGCAACGCTCTCGTCAATAAACCGCCCCTCACGGAACCGGTTCAATCCGAATTCGTTGGTTAGCGGCGACCTGCCCTTCGCCATGAGTTCCGCCATGGCCCAACCTGATCCCGGGATCGCCTTGAACCCACCTGTGCCCCAGCCGCAGTTGATGAATACACCATCCACCGGCGTTTTCGACAGGATGGGAGAACGGTCACCCGTCACATCCACGATGCCGCCCCATTGCCGCAGCATCTTGAGACGTGAGATCATCGGGAAGGTTTCGATCAATGCACGCACCGTCTCTTCGATATGGTGGAACGATCCGCGCTGCGTGTAGTTGTTGTAACCGTCAGTGCCGCCGCCAATCACCATCTCGCCCTTGTCGGACTGGCTCATGTAGCCATGCACGGTGTTGGCCATGACCACTACGTCCATACAGGGTTTGATCGGTTCGGATACCAAGGCCTGTAGCGCCACAGATTCGATGGGCAGACGGAAGCCCGCCAGGTCAGCCAGATGCCCCGAGTGGCCCGCAACAACGATGCCCAACTTGTCGCAATCAATCGCGCCCTTGGTCGTATCGACGCCGACCACCTTGCCACCTTCACGCCGAATGGCTGTCACTTCGCATTTCTGGATCACATCCATGCCCATATCAGAGCAAGCCCGCGCATAGCCCCAAGCCACGGCATCGTGGCGCGCCGTACCACCTCGGGCCTGCCATAGACCACCAAGGACGGGGTAGCGCGGACCATCCAAGTGGATGATTGGCACAAGTTCCTTGACCTTCTCGGGGCCAATGAACTCGGTTTTCACACCTTGCAGTGCATTCGCGTGGGCCGTGCGCTGGTATCCTCGCACCTCGTGATGGGTCTGGGCCAGCATGATGACACCGCGCGGGCTGAACATGACGTTGTAGTTCAGATCCTGGCTCATCGTCTCGTAAAGCGAACGCGCTTTTTCGTAGATGGCGGCCGACGGATCCTGCAGATAGTTCGACCGGATGATCGTTGTGTTCCGACCGGTGTTGCCGCCCCCAAGCCAACCTTTCTCAAGTATGGCGACGTTCGTGATCCCAAAGTTCTTTCCAAGGTAGTAGGCCGTCGCCAGGCCGTGCCCACCTGCCCCAACAATGATGACATCGTATTTCTTCTTTGGTTCGGGCGCACGCCATGCCCGCTCCCACCCTGTGTGGTAACGCGCAGCCTCTTGGGCGATGGCAAAAGCAGAGTATCGTTTCATGGGCAGCCGTCCGGACCGTGGAATCGCAAAGATTATACGTGCGGTTTTAATCGCCTCTGCGCCCGAAAAAAGGGGCCGCGCTGGCGGCGTTTTTTGACGGATTTGCGACACATACCACAGCCTGCGACATCACGGGTGAGCCATGGACCCTTTTGCTGGTCCTGCGCAGGGGTTAAATGACGACGAACGAACAAATGTGGTGCGCATGTTATTCTGGACAATCACGGCCCTATTGACGCTTGCGGTGCTGGCAACATTGGCTCGCGCAATGCTGCGTGGGTCGGTCGGAGATCGCCCACCTGCAGCCTATGATCTGGATGTGTATCGGGACCAGTTGCGTGAAGTGGACCGCGACCTGACCCGTGGTGTGGTGTCGGACGCAGATGCGGATCGCATTCGCACAGAGGTGTCGCGCCGCATCCTGGCTGCCGACGCAGCCTTGCAAAAGCAAGAACAAAGCGTCGGGAAATCAGGTGGGCTGGTCAGTCTTGGTGTAACGTTGGCGGTGATCATCGTAGGGTCCTATGCCATTTACACCCAATTGGGCGCGCCGGGTTACGGCGATCTTGCCTTGGCCAACCGGATCGAGGCCGCACAGATTTTGCGCGAGGAACGGCCCAGCCAGGAAACAGCTGAGGCCAGCCTTGATGAACCAACTGCGCCCCCAAACGTTGACCCCGACTACGTGGTCCTCGTTGAACGCTTGCGGCAAGCAGTGGTTACGCGCCCAGACGACGTACAAGGGCACGAATTGCTAAGCCGCGCCGAAGGGCGCCTTGGCAACTATGCAGCTGCACATGCGGCGAAAGCGCAGGTTTTGGCGCTCAAGGGTGAGCAATCAACCGCGACTGATTTCTCCGAGTATGCCGATCTGTTGGTCCTGGCTGCGGGTGGATACGTATCTCCCGAAGCGGAGGGCGTCCTGGAACGAACACTTTCCATGAACCCAGCAGATGGGCCTGCGCGCTATTACTACGGACTGATGATGTCGCAGACCGGGAGGCCGGACACGGCTTTGCGCATTTGGGACCAATTACTGCGTGAAGGACCTGCCGATGCTCCCTGGATCGCGCCAGTGTCGGCCCAGATCGAAGAAATGGCCTTTCGTGCGGGCGTTAACTACGCCATGCCAGCGATTGGCGCAGGGCGTGGGCCCTCAGCGGACCAGATCGAAGCGGCACAGGGCCTGAGCCCAGCAGAGCGGATGGAGATGATCCAGGGGATGGTCACCGGTCTGTCCGACCGTCTGGCGACCGAAGGCGGTCCCGTCGAGGATTGGGCGCAATTGATTTCTGCCTTGGGCGTTTTGGGGCAGATGGAACAAGCCAATGCGATCCTGATCAATGCGCGCGAGGTCTTTGGCGATGATCCCCGTGCCGCAGACATTCTAAGCCGCACGGCTGATCGTGTGGGGCTCGAATGATCACGGATGACACCGACGCGTTTCTGGCGGCACTGCCCCGCATGCAGGCCCTTATGGGGCTCGATCTGGGCGACAAGACCATTGGGGTCGCCGTATCAGACACATTCTGGTCCGTCGCCACGCCGCTTGAAACGATACGACGCAAGAAGTTCGGTTTGGATGCCGCGCGTTTGCAAAGCCTCATAACCGAACGGCGGGTTGGTGGCCTTATACTCGGGCTGCCCCGCAACATGGACGGGACCGAGGGGCCACGCTGCCAGTCCACACGCGCCTTTGCGCGCAACTTTGAAAAGCTGTGGGATGGCCCTATCACTTTTTGGGATGAGCGGTTGAGCACCGTGGCCGCTGAAAAAGCGCTTCTGGAGGCGGATACGACACGTAAACGTCGCGCCGAGGTGATTGATCACGTCGCTGCCGGATATATCTTGCAAGGACTGCTGGACCGGCTGGCAGCAATAAAGAGGCAGGCATGACAGACGTTCCCCGTTCCCTTGTGTGGAAGCGCGATGAGATCGAAAGCCCCTGCGTGCAGATCTGCGTCATTCATCCCGAGACGCGGCTGTGCACTGGCTGCGCCCGCTCTATCGATGAAATCGGCGGTTGGAGCCGAATGAGTGCAGATGAACGGCGTAGCATTATGGATGAGCTTCCAACGCGAGAGGCCGCACCGAAAGGTCGGCGTGGCGGACGCTCGGCCCGGCTAAAGCGGTAGCGAAACCGGACGCCGTCCCTCGCTGTCAAATAACTGAGGAACAATCTGATGCATCGCTGATAACGCGATCTCTGCGTCAAGGTTGGTTGAGCCAATCCATCGGGTCCGAAAATTCAGGCCGAAAGAACGCGATCATACGACCCGCGTCTTCGGCGCCATTCCACGGTTCGGTACCGTGCAAGGCAAAACGGTGGATCAGGAAGGACTGGCCGGGTTTTGCACGTATTGGCACCACCTCACAGCTTTCGAAGACGGTGCGGCGCGCGGCATGGTAGGCATCGGTCACATCCACTTCGCGCGGATCTTGATCGACGATGGCCTCCATAAATGCCTTCTGCATGATCCAATGACTGCCTTTCCACACGACGGTTGGGGCGGCAGATACATCGTTCAGTGGTAACCCCAGAATGTATGCGTGTAATTCGCGGGCAAAGCGCCGTCTGTCTGGCCCCTCAGGCAGCAAGCCGTCTACATGCGCGGCCATCCGATCGATCCGAAACCGATGGTTGCCCTCACTTTGATCTGCGTCACGCTTCGGATAGCCGGGGTAGACAATCGACACTTGACCGGCGTGCAGCGGCAAATCCGGCACATAGCTTTTCCAGGGTCCCGCAAGAGGCACACCCGCTACGCTGCCATCGATGTCGTTTGGCAACACATCAACGCCTACATACCAGGTGTCCCCGTGCCGTAGATTGTGAAGCTGTGTTTCAGGATCATCCGCAACCGTCGTCGCCACCTTTTTCACAGTCGATGCCCATCGTGCCGTTTGATCATCATGGTCGAAGACCACGAAACCATCCCTGTCGATCATCCCCACAACGCCTTGCGGAACATGTTCAGTGCAACGAGCACAAGGAAAACAGCGAACACGCGCTTGAGTGGTCCCGGATCCATCGCATGAGCCAACTTGACGCCCCAAGGGGCGGTCATGAGGGTCATTGCGATAATGACTGCAAAAGCAATCAGGTTCACTGCACCAAAGGTGAATGGTGGCACGGTCCCATCAAGCGAAACAAGCAGGAAGCCGATGACCGACGGAACGGCGATCAGCACACCAAAACCTGCAGCCGTCGCAACAGCACGGTGAATCGGAACCGAAAACAAGCTCATCAACGGAACACCGAAGCTGCCCCCACCGATACCCATCAGAACCGAAAGAAATCCCATGCCCGGTGACAGGGCCGCCCGGCCTGCGCCGGTCGGCATGGCAGGTCCTAGCCGCCAGCTCGCGCGGCCAAAGCCCATGTAGAGCCCAACGATCAAGGCGAGAATGCCGAATATGGCTTGCAAAGTGGTGGTGCGAAGCTGTGCCACCAGTAGCATGCCCAGTATGGCTCCGATCACGATGCCGGGCGCCCAGCTGCGCAGGATGTCCCAATCGACGGCACCTTTCTTGTGGTGGCTCATCACAGACCTGACCGAAGTGACGATGATCGTTGCAAGAGAGGTAGCCAAGCACATCTGCATCAAGTCTGGGCCGCCATATCCAAGCGTCTGGAAGGCATAGAAGAAAGCTGGAACCAGAACTATACCACCACCCACGCCCAACAGGCCCGCAAGCACGCCTGCAAATGCGCCGATGACGGCCAGCACGATCAACATCTGGATCAGAAGAAATGTGTCTGGCATCGGCAGCTCCCGCGTGAAGTCGCGTGGTGCTACACTGCTTTGGCTTCGGGGGCCAGTGCCGTGACTAGGCTTAGCGCAGCCTCAACCAATTCAGGGCCAGCACCATCACGTGTCGCACCTTCGCTTAGCGTGCGCCGCCAGCCGCGCGCGCCCGGGCGCCCCGCAAAAAGGCCAAGCATATGGCGCGTGATCTGATGTAGACGGCCGCCTGCCAAAAGATGCGCTTCGATATATGGCAACATGTTTGCAACGGCCTGTTGGGCCGTATTGTCATGCCCCGTACCAAAAATGCGTCTGTCAGCCTGCGCCAAAAGATCTGTGGGCTGATGATAGGCCGCGCGACCGACCATCACGCCATCAAGGCCACTGTCGAGCAGCATTTCGGCCTGATCCAATGTCGCCACGCCACCGTTGATCGAGATATGCAAGTTTGGAAACAGGCCCTTCATCCGTTGCACCAAATCATAGTCCAACGGCGGGATATCCCGGTTCTCCTTCGGGCTTAACCCTTTCAGCCAAGCCTTGCGCGCATGGATCGTTACCCGCTCGCATCCAGCAGCTACGATCCGGGACAAAAACTCCGGCAGCACTTCTTCAGGGTCCTGCTCATCCACACCGATGCGACACTTGACCGTTACCGGGACGTCAACCGCATCTCGCATGGCGGCCACGCATTCGGCAACCCTGCCCGGCTCGCGCATCAGAACAGCTCCGAACGTGCCGGATTGCACGCGATCAGACGGACAACCACAATTCAGGTTTATCTCGTCGTAACCAGCTTGCGCGCCCAACTGTGCGGCCTGCGCCAGTTCAGTTGGGTCCGAGCCGCCAAGTTGCAAGGCGACAGGATGCTCTGCCACGTCATGATCCAGCAGGTGCAGCGCCCCGCCACGTACCAACGCGGGGGCCGTCACCATTTCCGTGTACAACAAGACCTGTCCGCTCAGCTGCCGGTGGAGGTAACGGCAATGCCGATCCGTCCAATCCATCATGGGCGCGACAGACAAGCGTGCAGCGCGTGTTATGTCAGCGTGTGTTGCCATTGCGCGCGACATAATCCGTGCGGCGTGCTTTGCCAAGCGCGTGGGTCTGTGCACCGCTTTCTTCGGCCCCTGAAAACGATGGGGCGTTTCAAATGACCTCAGTCACTAGGCCAAAGATGGCAACCACAGCACGATAGCGGGAAAGGCTACCAGCAGTGCAATTGTAATCGCATCCGCAATGAAGAAAGGGGTAACGCCCTTGAACACGTCCTGCACGCTGAGATCATCGCGCACGCCCGCCACGACAAAGCAGTTGAGACCAATGGGCGGCGTGATCAAACAGAACTCGGCCATCTTGACTACCAGAATACCGAACCAGATCGCACACATTGGCCCTGACATGCCAAAGGTGCTGTCCTCCGCACTCACGAATTCACCACCGTTGAGCGCCATCACGGCCGGGTAGACCACAGGCAGCGTCAAAAGCAGCATCCCAATGGCGTCCATAAACATGCCCAGCACGGCATAAGCCAAAAGGATGCAAACCAGAATCAACATCGGCGACACGGTCAGCGACTTGATCCAGTCCGAAAATGCCCCGGGCAGGTCAGCGAAGCCCAAGAAGCGAACATAGATCAAAACACCCCAGATGATGGTAAAGATCATCACGGTCAGCTTGGCCGTCTCGATCAACGCGTCCTTAAGCTCCGACCATCGCATACCGCGATACATCGCCATGAGGAAAACGATAAATGCACCAACAGCCCCACCTTCGGTGGGTGTACCCCACGCATCACCAAACGGGTTGTAAACAAAGAAGATAATAATCACGACAACCGCCACGATAGGCAGCGCAGGCGGCAGCGCCAGCAAGCGTTCCTTCCATGTGAAGCCGGACACAGGCGGCCCAACGGTTTTGAAGATGACCGCAATGCCGATTATCAAAATGGCGTAAACAAAGGCCGAAAATGCGCCGGGGATGAAACCGGCCAACAGCAGCTTGCCAACATCCTGCTCAACGATGATCGCGTAGATCACAAGGATAGCCGACGGTGGGATCAACGAAGCAAGCGTACCACCGGCCGCCACAACGCCGGCTGCGAACTGTTTGTTGTACCCGATCTTGAGCATCTCGGGGATCGCAATACGGGCAAACACCGCCGCCGTCGCGACGGAGGCCCCGGACACAGCAGCAAAGCCGGCGGTCGAGAACACGGTAGACACAGCCAAGCCACCGGGAACCCAGGCGATCCACTTCTTGGCAGCTTCGAAAAGGGCGGTGGTAAGTTTGGCGTAGTAGGCCAAATAGCCAATCAGGATGAAGGTCGGGATCAAGCTCAGCGCGTGCGCAGATACCTTCGAATGCGGTACCTGGCCTGCAATCTTCACGCTGATTTCCACAGCTTTTCCAAGGCGTTCCGGTGCGTAGTCAAAGCCATTCCAACGCAACCAGACCAAGCCGACGAAACCAGCCAGACCAGCCGCAAACGCAACGCGCATCCCCAGAAAGACAAGGCAAAGCATACCGCCTGTGACCCACAGGCCAATTGTGATCGGGTCCATCAGTCTGCTCCGTCCAGGGCTTCGGCTTCTGCCCGCGCTTGTGCAGCAACGCTTTGGATCAGCGGCACTGCCACGGGGCTTTCCAAGTTCAGCCAGAACGCACGCGCATAGCCCACGGCTTGCAACACCAGCCGGGCACACAACACGGCAAAGGCGATGGGCACAATCAGTTTCGATGGCCAGATCGGCAACGAGATATCGATGGAACTGTCACGGCTGCAAAACGGGCGCGCACAGTCAAAGGACCGGTCGAAATGGGCCCAAGCCCCCCAAACCAGAGCAATCATGAGGACAAGGATCAGGAGCACCATGATCAGCTCAATCAACCAAAGCAGGCGTCCCCGCATGGCCCCGATGATAATGTCCATGCGAATGTGCCCGCCGTTTCGCTGGACGTAGGACACTCCCATGATAGCAATCAGGGGCATCAGCATTTCGATCAGGTCGACATATCCCATCAGGGGGGCTTCGAAAAACTCCCGACCAGTGACCGAGTAAGCGGCGAGGAACATGAGGGAAAAGGCGGCCAGACCACTCAACAAGGCCATGACCCGTTCAATGGGTAAAAGCGCCTTGTCCAAACGGCTTAGAACACTGGAGTCTTCCAGAACTGTGGATGCACCTGCCATCCCTGCCCCCTGTTTTTATGTGCGAGGGGCGGGTCGTATGACCCGCCCCTTCATGACTTAGCTGCCACCTTTGGCGTCAGCGAGTGTCTTAACGACCAGGTCATACAGCTCCTGGCCGGGCAGGCCCTGCGCTTCCATGTCTGAGATCCACGCATCACGGGCCGGATCCGCTGCAATCGACCGGAACTCAGCAATCACCGCTTCGTCGATTTCGACCTTCTGCACACCCTTCTCTTCCAGAACACTGTCCCAGCGCTCCAGCAGCTCAGCGTAGTTGGCGAGATAGTGATCAATCGCCTCAGAAACCGAGCTTTCGAGCGCGGCCTTATGCTCGTCCGACAGACTGTCATAGGCGTCGATGTTCACCACCACTGGGCAATTCACGGTGCCGGGGTTCAGGTTGGCCGTCCACCAGTCTGCTTGGTTGATCGTGCCGAACGACAGGTGCGCGTGCTGAGCGAACGCAACCGTGTCCACAACACCGGACTCCATTGCCTGGTAGGCCTCGGTTGCAGTCACGGATGTCGGAACGCCACCCACGCTTTCAAAGGCTTTGCCCAGACCGCCGGTCGCGCGTACGCGCATCCCTTCGAAGTCGGCCAGCGTCGTTTTGGGTTCACCCGTCCCCACCAGATTGTATTGCGGCATCGGCGACGTCATCAGAAGACGGGCGTTCCACTGCTCCATCTCTTCGACAGCAGCTGGGTGCTGATAAACGGCAGTCGCAACAGCCACTTCCTGCTCCAGGTTTTCCACGCCCAGGAACGGCAATTCCAAGACGGTGATCACGCGGTTCTTGTCACGGTGATAACCTGCGCAGAACTGCGCCATCTCGAACGCACCTATGGAAATGCCATCAAGGTTCTCGCGGTTCTTGGACAAACCACCGTAGCTGATGTTCATGGTGAATTCGCCGTTAGTCTTCTCAGACACCAGCTCCGCCAGTTTTTCGACATGCTCGGTGAAAGCGCGCCGCTTTCCCCAGACCGACACGTTCCATTCCGTGGCGGCTGCTTCGAGTGCGAATGTGCATGATACAGCGGCAACAATGCCGCCCACTGCAAACTTGTTCATGATGTTTCTCCCTTGATGCG
>NZ_JBYNDP010000076.1:0-18815 GCF_059783535.1 Tateyamaria sp.
TGGTGGTCAGGGCATCGCGCTGGCGATTGAACGGATCGCTTGAAGCAACGGAGGACTGGGGGCCAGCCCCCAGACCCCCGAGGTATTTTTGGCCAGAAGAAGACTAGAGCAGCGCTTCAATCAGGAGGGTCAAACCGCCCCCTACCAAAAGGCCAACGGCCGCCGCCAGTATGATCCAGCGCCAGAAACCGTTGCGCTTTTCAGGGGCAGGATTTGATTGTGCGATAAGCGCCTGTTCGACAAGGCGCGGCAAACGCGGACCAAAGCGCGAAAGCACACGAGCGGTGTTGTACAAGTCTTTGACAACTGCGCGCGGACCAATGGATTTCTGAATGTAGTCCGTCACGATCGGTGACGCGACCTGCCAGATGTTCATGTTGGGGTTCAGAGATCGTGCAACCCCTTCGACCACCACCATGGTGCGTTGCAACAGGATAAGCTCGGTCCGGGTCTCCATCCCGAAGCGCTCCGTCACCTCGAACAGGTAGGCCAGCAACCGGCCCATCGAGATCTTGGACGCGTCCATGCCAAAGATCGGCTCACCCACCGCGCGCAGGGCGCGGGCGAATTCATCGACATCCTTATCCGCGGGGACATAGCCCGCTTCGAAATGCACCTCGGCCACGCGTTTGTAGTCCTTGCGGATAAAGCCAAAGAGGATCTGGGCATAGACGCGGCGAGTATATTCATCGATATGCCCCATGATCCCGAAATCGTAGGCAATGATATCCCCGTTGGGCGCAACCTTGAGGTTGCCCTGATGCATGTCGGCGTGGAAATAGCCGTCGCGCAGCGCGTGTAGCAGGAACAGTTTCAGGACCCGCTCGCTGAGGTCCACGCGGTTGTGACCGGCGGCATCCAGAGCATCGTTGTCTCCCATAGGGACACCATCTGCCCATTCCAGGGTCATCACCCGGCGGCCCGAATACTCCCACCGGATCTTGGGCAGCGCAAACCCCTCATCCTTTTCAGTGTTGGCGGCAAACTCACCAGCGGCCGAGGATTCGAGGCGCAGGTCCAACTCGCCCTGCACAACACCATCGAAATGCTCGATCACGTCCATGGGTTTCAAACGCCGCGCGGCGGGGGCAAACAGTTCGACAATCTTGGCCGCGAAGTAGAAGGCGTCGATGTCCTTTTGGAACGCCTTTTCAATGCCCGGGCGCAGGACCTTGACCGCGACAAACCTGTCCTCATCCGCCAACTTGGCCTTGTGGACCTGCGCGATGGATGCGGCAGCAACCGGTTCGCTGAATTCGGAGAACAGCGTGTCAGTCGGCACACCAAGTTCGCGCTCGACCTCTGCCTTGGCATCCGCGGCGGCGAAGGGAGGCAGCTTGTCTTGCAGAACGCGCAACTGCACAGCCAGTTCGTCACCGACGACGTCGGGTCGGGTCGACAAGATCTGACCAAACTTGATGTAGGCCGGGCCCAGCGCCGTCAGGGCACGAATGGCTGGCGGCATCGACGGATCGCCCTTGTAGCCCAGCCAGCGGAAGGGTTTGGCCATGGCCTTGGCAACAAAGCGCAGCACGGGCGGCGCTTCGAAGGCGTCGAGCACAACATTCATGGCCCCGGCCCGTTCCAGGGTCGCGCCTGTTCGGATCAGGCGGATGATATTGTGCGGCCCTCTCACGCGGCTGTCCCCGCGGGGACAAGGCGTTTCTGAAGTGTCCCCGCGGGGACACTTGCGCTTAACGCATTTTTAACCACAAGATATTGAAAAATCATCAGATTTTCCACCCGGAATGCAGGCAAGCCACGCCCATCGTCAGATTGCGGTACTTGGCATTCTCGAAACCGGCATCCCGGATCATGGCTAAAAACGTCTCTTGATCCGGGAACTTGCGGATGGATTCGACAAGGTACTGGTAGCTGTCGCGATCATTCGCGATCATCTGACCCATGCGCGGGATCACGTTGAAGCTGTAAAGGTCATAGAGCTTTTGCATGCCTTCGTTCGGCAGCTGGCTGAACTCCAGAACCATGAGGCGTCCACCAGGTTTCAACACGCGGTAGGCCTCGGCCAAGGCATCCTGCGGGCGGGTCACGTTCCGGATGCCGAAGCTGATGGTGTAGACGTCGAACGTATTGTCCTCGAACGGCAGCGCCATCGCGTCGCCCACCACCCAATCAAGGCTGTCGGCCATCTTGTCCGCTTCAGCCCGCTTGCGACCTTCGACCAGCATGGGTTCGGTCAGGTCCAGTACAGTAGCGTGGCCGAAGCCCGCACGTTTCAGGAACTTGAACGAGATGTCGCCAGTACCGCCCGCCACATCGAGCAGCTTTTGACCGGGGCGCGGAGCCAGCCAGTCCATCATCGCCTCTTTCCAGATGCGGTGGATGCCGACACTCATCACGTCATTCATGATGTCGTATTTGCTGGCAACCGAGTTGAAGACGCCCTGCACGCGCCCGGCCTTTTCCCCTTCGGGCACGGTTTCAAACCCGAAATGCGTGGTTTTGTCGTCGGTCATGGGAAGAGGCGTCTTTCTGTTTTTTCAGGCCTTGTTATAGGCCGCTCGCAGGCATACACAACGTAGCCCAATTGCCGCAGGGAGCCGCACACATGCCCGAACTGCCCGAAGTTGAAACTGTTCGCCGGGGATTGGCCCCGACGATGGAAGGGGCCGTTGTCGCGCGGGCGGAGGTGAACAGGCCTGATCTGCGGTGGCCATTTCCTGAGAAGATGGCAGAGCGATTGACCGGGTGCCGTGTGCTGGGGCTGAGGCGGCGGTCGAAATACATTCTGGCCGATCTGGGCAGCGGTGAGACGTTGTTGATCCATCTGGGGATGTCGGGGCGGATGCTCGTGTCGGGCGATCCACTGGGGCAGTTTGTTCACGAACACCCCGCGCCCGAAAAGCATGACCATGTGGTTCTTCATATGGACAACGGGGCGCGCATCACCTTCAACGATCCCCGGCGGTTCGGGGCGATGGATTTGCTGGATACGGCCACGGCGGATCAGCACAAGCTGCTGGCCGTGCTGGGGCCGGAGCCACTGGGCAATGCGTTCAACGAAGATCATCTGATCTCCGCGTTCGAGGGCAAAAACACGCCCGTGAAATCGGCATTGCTGGATCAGAGAATCGTCGCGGGATTGGGCAATATCTATGTCTGCGAAGCATTGTACCGGGCTGGCATCTCGCCCATGCGCAAGGCGGGGCGGATTTCCAAGCAGCGTGTTGCGGCCCTTGTCCCGATCATTCGGGACGTGCTGGCCCAAGCGATCGAGGCAGGTGGGTCGAGCCTGCGCGATTTCCGCCAAGCCGATGGAGAGCTTGGGTATTTTCAGCATCGGTTTGATGTTTATGGACGCGAGGGGGAACCTTGCCGTACCCCGGGATGTTCCCATGAGGTGACGCGCATTGTGCAGTCAGGGCGGTCGTCTTTCTACTGCAGGTCGTGCCAATCTTGACTTGAAACGGCCCCCGCCCGTGATAAGCGTTACCAACTGAAACATAACAAACCAAAGGCAGACCCATGGCCTATGAGACGATCATCGTCGAAGTAGAAGACCACATCGCGAAGGTCACCCTGAACCGCCCCGATGCGCTGAATGCCCTGAATGATCAACTGATGTCAGAACTGGCCGACGCGATGGGCGGGTGTCAGGCCAATGACAAGGTGCGCTGCATCGTCATCACCGGGTCGGAAAAGGCGTTCGCCGCCGGCGCCGACATCGCGATGATGAAGGACAAGTCGTACACCGAGGTGTTCACCGAGGATCTGTTTGGCCCAGAAACCGACGCGATTGTGCGGGTCCGCAAACCTGTCATCGCGGCGGTCAGTGGTTATGCGCTGGGCGGTGGCTGCGAGTTGGCGATGATGTGCGATTTCATCATTGCGTCGGACACAGCCAAGTTCGGTCAGCCCGAGATCAACCTCGGCGTGATGGCCGGCATTGGTGGGACACAGCGCCTGACCCGCGCCGTGGGCAAAGCCAAGGCGATGGACATGAACCTGACAGGCCGCTTCATGGATGCGGAAGAAGCCGAGCGGTCCGGGCTGGTCAGCCGTGTGGTGCCAGCCAAAAAGCTGATGGATGAAGCGATGAGCGCGGCCGAGAAAATCGCCGAGAAGTCGATGATTTCCGTCATGGCTGTAAAGGAAGCTGTGAACCGGTCCTTCGAGACACCGCTGCGCGAGGGGCTGCTGTTCGAACGCCGCGTGTTCCATTCGCTCTTTGCCACCGAGGACCAGAAGGAAGGCATGACTGCATTCCTGGAAAAACGCGAAGCGCAATTCCGCGACCGGTAAGTGCTGTGCAGGATGCGGTTACAGCACCCTGCACAGGCTGTCGTTTCAAGGTGCACGTTATTTCTGGTTTGCGCCCCTGATCAGGCGAATCGATGCACGGACTTTGCGCCAGTCTTGCGCCTCGTTCATTTTCCCGGCTTCGATTGCAATCCGTTCGCGTTGCGCGACCTCGGCTTCGGCCTTGTCACCATGGGCGCGATACAGGGCATGGGCGTACTGAGAAGTGGCCAAGGGTTGTGTCATGTCGTCCTCCGTCAGATTCTCGCTATGGTGGACAATAACACATCGCGACGAGGTTTTCTTGATTCAAAGCAAGTGCACCCAACAGGCCGTTGACTCTGGTTGGCAAAGGGCCTATCTGCGCGGCTTCTGAAACTACCGCACCAATAGATTGGGACGAGATAAAATGGCAAATTCGCCTCAGGCCAAGAAGCGGGCCCGTCAAAACGAAAAACGCTTCCAAGTGAACAAAGCGCGTCGTTCGCGCATCCGCACATATCTGCGCCGCGTCGAAGAGGCGATTGCCTCGGGCGACAAGGACGCAGCGTCGGAAGCGCTGAAAGCCGCACAGCCCGAACTGATGCGTGGCGTGACCAAAGGTGTTTATCACAAGAACACCGCTTCGCGCAAAATGTCGCGCCTGTCTGCACGGGTAAAAGCACTGGGATAATTCCCCCAATGCGCGAAGACACGAAGCGTCGCATTTTTGCGGCGCTTTTTTTGTTTTTCCTATGAAAACAAGGGGTGCAGAGATTCTTTTTTCAGAATCGCTGAGTCAAGTTTTAAGTTCTATGGACGGCGCGCTCACGATATTGCTACCAACCTAGTGCGAGTCGTGAGACCGCCTTGGGGGGACAGGCCAGAGACTGATGTGCATGGTACGCACATGGTATCTGGGTAGGGGATGACACAAGTTGTCTGATCCGATTTTGAGCGTGGTGTCTGCCATTGCCCGACCTGTCAGAAAATTTTGGTGTGCGGACGGCACGTGCGGAAAACCCGGTTAACACGGGAACGGCATGGGCCAAATCTGTAAATATCCGAATGGATCAAAGCTACGCCGTTGGCAGTGGCAGGGTTTTGATCACTCTGAGACTTGGTGCGGGCTGACCCGGCGAGCCGAAGATCGCTGGGGTATGAAATGGCAGAAGGGACGGTTGGTAGCGTATGACACAAGAAAAATGGGGACAGCTGAGACAACGGCTGCTCAAGACGGTAGGCCAGAACAACTACAAAACATGGATCGAGCCGCTGCAGTTCCGAGGACTGCAAGACGGCATAGCGACATTCAATGTCCCCACGAACTTCATGGGGAATTACGTAAGCCAGAATTTCTCTGACCTCATTCTCCACGAGCTGAAATCCGAGGATGACAGCATTCGACGCCTGAGCTTTGCAGTCGCCGCCAATTCTCAGAGCCGCCCCTCAGCCGTGGATGCACCAATGACCGAACCCGCCATGCCAACCGCCGGGAAATCGACCCGCGCGGCCCTGTCCGCTGCACCGCTGGACAAACGCTTTACCTTTGACAGCTTTGTTGTCGGCAAGCCCAACGAGCTGGCTCATGCCGCCGCCAAACGTGTCGCCGAGGGTGGCCCCGTGACCTTCAACCCGCTGTTTCTGTACGGCGGCGTAGGTCTTGGTAAAACGCACCTCATGCACGCCATTGCGTGGGAGTTGCAAACCCGCCGTCCTGACCTGAACGTTCTTTACCTTTCGGCTGAGCAGTTCATGTACCGTTTCGTGCAAGCCCTGCGTGATCGCAAGATGATGGATTTCAAGGAAATGTTCCGCTCTGTAGACGTGCTGATGGTGGACGATGTCCAATTCATCGCCGGCAAGGACAGCACGCAGGAAGAATTCTTTCACACGTTCAACGCCCTTGTGGACCAGAACAAGCAGATCATCATCAGCGCCGACCGCGCCCCGGGTGAGATCAAGGACCTGGAAGAGCGCGTGAAATCCCGCCTGCAATGCGGGTTGGTCGTTGACCTGCACCCGACCGACTATGAACTGCGTCTTGGCATCCTTCAGTCGAAGGTCGAACAGCAAATGGCCACCTATCCCGACCTCAAGGTCGAAGATGGCGTGCTGGAATTCCTGGCCCACCGCATTTCTACCAACGTGCGAGTTTTGGAAGGAGCGTTGACCCGTCTGTTTGCCTTTGCCTCGCTTGTGGGCCGCAAGATCGACATGGACCTAACCCAAGACTGTCTCGCGGATGTTCTGCGCGCCTCTGAGCGCAAGATCACGGTCGAGGAAATCCAGCGCAAAGTGTCCGAACACTACAACATTCGTCTGTCAGACATGATTGGCCCCAAGCGCCTGCGCGCCTATGCCCGTCCGCGCCAAGTCGCCATGTACCTTGCCAAGCACATGACCTCGCGCAGCTTGCCCGAGATTGGTCGCCGTTTCGGAGGCCGCGACCACACCACTGTCATGCATGGTGTGCGCCGCATCGAAGAGCTGAAGCAGTCGGATGGTCAGATTGCCGAAGATCTGGAATTGCTGCGCCGGTCACTCGAAGCGTAAAGCTGCCGCAAATGAATCACAGGGGCGTCCTTTGAGGGCGCCCTTTTTCGTTTTCGAGACGCCCGCGCCTTGACGCCGCCGCGCAGGCACCCGACAAGCAATAAAATGCTTGTGAAGTGCTGTGGTTGGGCTAGTCTGCCCGTCCCGGTGCCAAGGTGGGGAGACAGACCATGAAGATCAGTGTCGAACGCGGTGTGCTGCTGAAAGCGGTGAGCCAGGCCCAGTCCGTGGTCGAGCGTCGCAACACCATACCGATCCTTGCCAATGTGCTGATTGAGGCCGAAGGCTCTGATGTCACGTTCCGTGCGACCGATCTGGACATCGAGGTGGTCGACAAGGCCCCCGCCCAGGTTGAACGCGCCGGGGCAACCACAGTTGCAGCGACGACGTTGCACGAGATTGTCCGTAAACTGCCTGATGGCGCTCTAGTCACCCTGACGGCCGATACAGCTGCAGGTCGTTTGACGGTTGATGCGGGCCGTTCAAACTTTTCGCTCGCGACCCTTCCGAAGGAAGATTTCCCGGTCATGGCGTCGTCCGAGTATGCATCGAACTTCTCGGTCGAAGCGCCCAAGCTGCGGCGACTGTTCGACAAGTCGAAATTTGCGATCTCGACCGAAGAGACACGATACTACCTGAACGGTGTCTACATGCACATCGCAGATGGCGATGACGGCAAAGCGCTGCGCTGCGTGGCGACCGATGGTCACCGTCTGGCCCGCATTGACAGCGATCTGCCTGATGGGGCTGCCGACATGCCGGGTGTCATTGTCCCCCGCAAAACTGTGGGTGAGCTGCGCAAGCTGCTGGATGATGACGACATGAAAATCGCCGTGTCGGTGTCCGAGACCAAGGTGCGTTTTGCGACCCCGGACATCACGCTGACGTCCAAGGTGATCGACGGGACGTTCCCCGACTACACGCGCGTTATTCCGGTCGGCAACACCCGCAAGCTGGAAGTGGATGCGTCTGATTTCGCCAAGGCTGTTGATCGGGTTGCAACCGTGTCTTCCGAACGGTCCCGCGCAGTGAAGTTGCAACTGGATGAGGACCGGCTGGTTCTGTCCGTGAACGCGCCGGACAGCGGCGCTGCCGAGGAAGAATTGGCCGTCGCATATGGTGATGAACGGCTCGAGATCGGGTTCAACGCGAAATACCTGCTCGAGATCGCTTCACAGGTGGACCGCGAGAATGCGGTGTTCATGTTCAACTCCTCGGGCGATCCGACCCTGATGCGCGAAGGCACGGATCAGTCGGCGGTCTACGTCGTCATGCCGATGCGCGTCTAAGATTTTTCGGCTAAAAATCTTGCCTTCGGCGGTGGTATTTTCGGCCAGAAGAAGTGAGGGACAGTTGTGATGCTGTCCCTTTCTGCTTTGACCCTTTCGCATTTTCGGTCGCACAAGTTGGCACGGCTGCAACTGGATGCGCGGCCTGTGGCGATCTTTGGGCCCAACGGGGCGGGCAAGACCAACATTCTTGAGGCTGTGTCCCTGTTTTCGCCAGGTCGCGGTCTGCGCCGATCCTCTGCCGAGGATATGACCCGGCGACCCGAGGCTGTGGGTTGGAAGCTGTCCGGTGTTCTGCATTCCCTGCAGCAAGTGCATGAGGTTGAAACCTGGTCCGAGGGCGGCGCGGCGCGGCAGGTGAAGATTGACGGCAAGGCTGCGCCCCAGACAGCGTTGGGCCGTATCGCGCGCGTGCTGTGGCTGATCCCGTCGATGGACCGCCTTTGGATTGAAGGGGCGGAAGGACGGCGACGGTTTCTGGACCGGATGACACTGTCCTTCATTCCTGATCATGCGCAGGTGTCTTTGGAGTACGAAAAGGCGATGCGCGAGCGGAACCGCCTGCTGAAAGACATGGTGCGCGACGCGCATTGGTATGCCGCGTTGGAACAGCGCATGGCCGAAACCGGGACCGCCATTCATGCGAACAGGCAGCGTGCTTTGGAGGCGTTGGCGACCGCCCAGGCCGATGCGCAGACTGCTTTTCCAGCGGCGGACCTGACCCTGCAACCCGGTGAGCTGGGGATGCCAGATACGGCAGAGGATATGCGCGCAGCACTGGCAGATGGGCGTGCCCGTGATCTGGCGGCGGGGCGAACCTTAATCGGGCCACATCGGGCGGACCTGTACGGCGTCTACACAGCCAAGGGTGTTCCGGCCAAAGAGTGTTCGACCGGAGAACAGAAGGCGTTGCTGGTGTCTCTGATCCTCGCCAATGCGCGCGCGCTGGCGCAGGATTTCGGGGCGCCACCACTGTTGCTGCTGGATGAGGTGGCCGCGCATCTGGACGCGAACCGGCGGGCGGCCCTTTATGACGAGATTTGTGCGCTGGGCGCGCAGGCATGGATGACCGGGACCGAGACGGAGTTGTTCGACAGCCTAGGGGATCGCGCGCAATATGTCGAAGTGACCGAGGCGGATGGCGTTAGCACGGTGAGCGGACCGTGACGCTGAGCGCTTGGGACCTTGCCCTTTATGCAGGCGCGCTGGCCGTGTTGTTCCTGACGCCGGGACCTGTTTGGGTCGGGCTGATCGCGCGCAGCTTGTCTGGCGGGTTTCAGGCGGCCTGGCCCTTGGCGCTGGGTGTGGTGGTGGGCGACGTTCTGTGGTCGCTTCTGGCGATCTTTGGCATCACATGGATCCTGTCCATCTATGGCGGTTTTCTGGGCGTCTTGAAGTGGGTTGCGGCGGGAATTTTCCTGCTGATGGGCGCATTGGTCATACGCGCAGCCGACAAAAGCATCGGAACGGACAGTCGCCTGACCCGGCCCGGCATGTGGGCAGGATTTTTGGCCGGTCTGGCGGTGATCCTGGGCAATCCCAAGGCCGTTCTGTTCTACATGGGTATGCTGCCGGGATTCTTTGATCTGACGCGCCTGACCGCATTGGATGTGCTGATCATCGTGGTCCTGTCGATGATCGTGCCACTGCTTGGCAACCTCACCATGGCGCTGTTCATCGACCGCGCGCGACGGATGGTATCGTCGCCCCATGCGCTGCGCCGGATGAACCTGATTGCAGGCGTTTTGCTAATATGCGTCGGCTTGATCATCCCACTGACCTGACACGCAAAATCTTGTGTCACTTGCGTGACATCCCCCCTGAAAAACGGTATATTTTGCGGAACGACTTAAGGGGCCCATAAATGGCAGATAACGAGCAAACCCCCGAAGATTACGGCGCGGATTCTATAAAAGTTCTCAAAGGCTTGGAAGCGGTACGGAAGCGTCCGGGCATGTATATCGGTGACACCGATGACGGCAGCGGTCTGCACCACATGGTGTACGAGGTTGTCGACAACGGCATTGACGAGGCTTTGGCGGGTCACGCAGACGCCGTGACCGTCACGATTCACGCGGATTCTTCGGTTTCTGTCAGCGACAACGGGCGCGGGATTCCAGTGGGGATTCACGAGGAAGAGGGCGTGTCCGCAGCCGAGGTCATCATGACCCAATTGCACGCGGGCGGTAAGTTTGACTCGAATTCGTACAAGGTGTCCGGCGGTCTGCACGGTGTGGGTGTGTCAGTGGTGAACGCGCTGTCGGTCGAGCTTGATCTGCGCATCTGGCGCGATGGCAAGGAACATGTGGCGCGCTTTGCTCATGGTGACACAGTCGAGCATCTGAAGGTGGTGGGCGACGCCGGTGGGCGCACGGGCACCGAAGTGCGGTTCCTTGCATCAACCGACACGTTCTCGAACCTCGACTACTCCTTCGATACGTTGGAAAAGCGCTTACGCGAACTGGCCTTTCTGAATTCGGGCGTGCGCATCATTCTGGTTGATGAGCGACCCATCGAACATCTGCGGTCCGAACTGTTCTACGAGGGCGGCGTCAAGGAATTCGTCAAATACCTCGACCGGCACAAATCCTCGGTCATGCCCGAACCGATTTTCATTCAGGGCGAACGGGACGAAATTGGCGTCGAGGTCGCGATGTGGTGGAATGACAGCTACCACGAAAATGTACTGCCCTTTACCAACAACATCCCGCAGCGCGATGGCGGCACGCATATGGCGGGCTTTCGCGGCGCACTGACGCGGACGATCAACAACTACGCGCAATCCAGCGGCATCGCCAAGAAGGAGAAGGTCAACTTCACAGGCGACGATGCGCGCGAGGGGCTGACCTGTGTGCTGAGCGTGAAGGTACCGGACCCCAAATTCTCGTCCCAGACCAAGGACAAGCTGGTGTCCTCCGAAGTGCGCCCCGCGGTCGAAGGATTGGTGAACGAAAAGCTAGCCGAATGGTTCGAGGAGAACCCGAACGAAGCCAAGATCATCGTTGGCAAGATCATCGAAGCGGCGCTCGCCCGTGAAGCTGCGCGCAAGGCACGCGAACTCACGCGGCGCAAGACGGCGATGGATGTGAACTATCTTGCCGGCAAGCTGAAAGATTGTTCCGAGAAGGATCCGTCGAAAACCGAAGTGTTTCTGGTCGAGGGGGACAGCGCGGGAGGCTCTGCTCAAACCGGACGCGACAGGTTGACCCAAGCCGTGTTGCCGCTGCGCGGGAAAATCCTGAACGTGGAGCGGGCCCGTTTTGATCGGATGTTGTCGAGCCAGGAAATCGGCAACCTTGTCATGGCGCTGGGCACTGGCATTGGCCGGGATGAATTCGACATCTCGAAACTGCGCTACCACAAGATCGTCATCATGACGGATGCCGACGTGGACGGCGCGCATATCCGCACGCTACTGCTGACCTTCTTCTACCGGCAGATGCCGGAGTTGATCGAGGGCGGCTACCTCTACATCGCGCAACCGCCGCTTTACAAAGTGAGCCGGGGCAAGTCCGAGGTGTACCTGAAGGACCAAACCGCGCTGGACGACTATCTGGTCGAGCAGGGTACTGATGGGGCGATGCTGCGCCAAGGCAATGGCGAAGAAATCGTGGGCCAGGACCTGGTCCGCGTGGTCGAGGAAGCGCGCCAATTGAAGCGCGTGCTGCAAGCCTTCCCCACGCATTACCCGCGTCACATTCTGGAACAGGCCGCCATTGCAGGTGCCTTTGTCCCCGGTGCAGTGGATGCGGACCTGCAAGGTGTAGCCGACAAGGTGGCCGAACGGCTGAACCTGATTGCCCTCGAGTGGGAACGCGGCTGGCAGGGTCGGATCACGCAAGACAAGGGTGTGCGTCTGGCGCGCATCCTGCGTGGGGTCGAAGAAGTACGCACGCTGGATGGCCCGATGCTGCGGTCGGGCGAGGCGCGCAAGACCGGGTCCTTTACCCAGGGACTGCAGGATGTCTATGGCACCCCCGCCACGCTGATCCGCAAGGATCGGGTGCAGTCGATCATGGGGCCTATGGACCTGCTGAACGCCATTCTGGAAGAGGGCGAGCGCGGCCTGTCCCTGCAACGCTATAAAGGTCTGGGCGAAATGAACCCCGATCAGCTTTGGGAAACCACGCTGGATCCTGATGCGCGCACGCTGTTGCAGGTGCGGGTCGAGGATATGACCGAAGCCGATGACCTGTTCACCAAGCTGATGGGCGACGTGGTGGAGCCGCGCCGCGAGTTCATCCAGCAGAACGCATTGAGCGTCGAGAATCTGGATTTCTAAACACCTGCCCGGCGGCACCGCCGGGCAGCGCCGCCACGCCCCCATGGGGCGGCGCTATCGCACCACCCCGCGTGACGGCACTCCCCATTGCGCATCCGTTCGAACGTGACCGAGAGCCTTCCCATGTTTTCCAAAGAAAAGCTGGAGTACCGTCAACTCCCCCTACCGGATCGTCAGGATCTGGATGACGCCGAAATGCTGAAGCGCGTGGAGGAGTTTCGCGACTTCATGGCCCAGCGCCACACGGTGCGGGACTACTCTAAGCGGCCGGTGGCCCAACAGGTGATTGAGGCCTGTGTGGCAGCCGCTGGCACAGCCCCATCCGGCGCCAACCACCAGCCCTGGCATTTCGTGGCCATCAGCGATCCGGCGATCAAACGCCAGATTCGCGAAGCCGCCGAAGAAGAAGAGCGCAAGTTCTACTCCGGCGGTGCGAGCGATGAATGGATCAAGGCGCTGGAGCCCATCGGCACCAATGCAGACAAGCCGCATCTTGAAGATGCCCCATGGCTAATCGTGGTCTTTGCCCAGCGCTATGGCACCTTTGATGACGGTACACGCTACAAGAACTACTACGTGCCGGAAAGCGTGGGCATCGCGACCGGCATGTTGCTGACAGCGCTTCACACGGCAGGTCTGGTGACGCTGACGCACACTCCGAACCCGATGAAATTCCTGGGCGATCTGCTGGGCCGACCGGACAGCGAAAAGGCCACGATGATCATTGCAGTCGGCCACGCGGCAGATGATGCTACCGTGCCCGCCGTCGCTAAGATCAAGAAGCCGCTGGACGAAATCCTGTCGGTCCGCTGACGGCGCCATTCTTGTTTCGTTAACCCGCCCCATTTCTGCCGCTAATTCGCGTCATGTTAGAAACCATTGATTTGGTTAGGGGCTTTTCATGGCACAGGGACATGACGCATTTGCGGCGCGGCTTGCTCGTCTGAACGAAACCCACACGGAGCATCAGGCGCGTCAAAGTGCGACGGCCAAGGCCGCACGCGGGTCGACCCCGGATTGGGTGCGCAACCTTGTCTATCCGGGATCCATTGTTGGCGCGCTGATTGTTGGCATCTTTACCGTGGTGCTGTCCCGCTATGCGATGTTCCACGTAAATGGCGCACCGGACCCGAATGCTGACGCCGACTTGACCATGATCATGGACGGTGGGCTCGCCCTTGCGATCGCTTTTGTCTTGCGGTCCGCCCTGCATCTGACCGCCAAGGAACATCTGGCCGCCAAAACGGCCGGTATCTGGATCGCCCTGACCTGCATGCACAATCTGGTCCATGCCTATCCTGCCGTTTGGGCCACTGCCTTTTCCCCGGAATGGGTTGATCGCACCATATCGATGACTGAACCACGGTCATTCTATGTACGGGGGTTCACCTTCTCTTTCGATGATATGGGCGGCTCCGGGAATGATGACGGGGCCACCAATTCGGAAGGCGCGCCGGTCAACAAACCAGAGATCAAGATCAACCGTTTCTAATCCACATATCGGCGATCTTTTGACGGGGAAAAACATGTGAACTTTTTCCTTTGTTTTGGCACCCTTGCTGCACTAACCTCCCGTCCAAGGTCACAAATGGTGACCAAGTCCAACTGGTGGGAGACAAGATATGGGCAAACGTGACGACCTGATCGCGCAATACGCAGACGATCTGAAGAACAAATGCGGTATGGCGCCGGACATGGATCTGCTGACGAAAGTCACGATTGGGTGTGGTCCATCGATCTATGACGCCGATGCCTCCACCGTTGCGGCCAGCCAACCAGCTGAGCTTGAAACGGTCAAAAACAACTTTCTGATCAAGAAGCTGGGCCTTGCAGATGGCCCGAAGCTGGACGAAGCAATTAACTCGGTCATTGAAACATACGGCAAATCCGAGCGGAACAAATACCGCGCAGTGGTCTACTACATGCTGACCAAACACTTCGGCAAAGAGTCCGTTTACGGTTAACACCGCACGCACCGCGTTTATCAAAAGGACACCCGCGTTAAGCGGGTGTTTCTTTTTTGGATCGAATGTCCCGTACTATGGATTTGAGATCGCAATTCCGATCTGCTAATTATTGAGACATCCGACCAGAAGGTCAGACCCGATATTCAGTTTACTTGTGGTGGCTCTTGGGAGTGTCCACCGGGGTGAGGAAGGGTTCTGACCAATCCGGGTCAGAACCCTTTTTTCTTAGAACAGCGTCAATACGGCACCGATCACGGTACAGCCAAAGGTGGCATATCCGCCATCGATCAGGGTCAAGCGAAATGGCCGTGCGCCAAAGGCATAGAATGTGGCGATCCAAGGCGTCACCAGAAACAGCCCGATACCAAAGCCAGAGACGAGTCCCTCACCAAAGCTGTCGATCCCGCTCAGCACAAATGCGTGGCGCATCATCCCGGCAACCAGGATCGCACCAACAATACTGGTGATATAGGGCACGGGGTCTTTCTGATTGGCTGGCGCGTCACCTGCGTCGTTCAGCGCCACACCAGATGCCGCCATCCACGGCTTGGCCAACACCGTGTACCAGATCGCGCCAAACATGAATCCAGCGACGCCCGCCACCAAAACTGCCAAAAATCCCATGTGTCCCTCCACTTTCGGCTATTTGTGCCGCCAGCCTGCCAGAGGATGGGAAAATTCCAAAGCGTTTAGGTGCTCACCCCGGCCATCTCGCAAACCACGGCCCATTCGGCGTCTGTCACCGGCTGAACGGAAAGCCGTGAGTTACGGATCAGGGCCATCTCAGCCAATCGCGGATCGGCTTTCACCATTTCAAGGGTCACCGGGCTTTGTACCGGGCCAATAGCCTTGATGTCCACGCATTCCCAGCGCGGGTCATCAATGGTGCTGTCCGGGTGCGCCTCCGCGATCACTTCGACAATGCCCACGACGGCCTTTTCCGTTTGCGAGTGGTAGAAGAAACCGCGATCCCCCACTTTCATCTCGCGCATGAAGTTACGGGCCTGGTAGTTGCGCACACCATCCCATTCTTCGCCTTCATCGCCCTTGGCAACCTGCTGGTCCCAGCTCCAGGTCGAGGGTTCGGATTTGAATAGCCAGTACCTCATGCCCCGATCACCTGTTTCCACGCCTTGATCTGCACGTCCTGAAACAGCCCTGCCTTGGCATAAGGATCGTTGTCGGCCCATGTCTGCGCTGCGCTTACATCTGCCACATCCAACACGATCAGTGACCCACACGGATTGCCCTCCGCATCAAGGAACGGCCCCGCCTGCTTCACCACACCGGTGCTGTCCAGGTAGTCGAGATGGGCCGGGCGGTTCTCCATCCGCACGTCCAACGCCCCCTCTTTGTCATGGGCCATCAGGGCAAAAAGCATATCATTCCTCCTTCAAAGGGCGGGCCATCAGGCGGGTCATGGCGCTTGGCACATCGACCTTGCCATCCACCAGATCCGCCACCGTGTCACAAATCGGCAGGTCGAGGGCGTGCTTGGTTGCCACTTGCCGCAATGCGCGGGCGGTTCCCGCCCCCTCGACCGTTGTGGCGGCATCAAATTCCGTTCCAGCACCAAGGGCAAGCCCAAGACGGTAGTTGCGCGATTTGTCCGACGTACACGTTAGCGTCAGATCGCCCAAACCGCTAAGACCCATCAAGGTCTCGGGCTGCGCGCCCAAAGCCATCGCAACGCGCTGCATCTCGGCAAAGCCACGGGTCAGAAGCGCGGCGCGCGCACTGTCGCCGAGACCAGCGCCCATCACTGCACCACAGCCAATGGCGATGACGTTCTTGAGCGCGCCGCCCAGTTCAACTCCCGTCACATCCGTGGTGCGATACAGACGCAACAGCGGCGTCGACAACACATCCTGCAACGCGCGGGCGGCATCGGCATTTGCGCAGGCCAGCGTCAGCGCGGTGGGTAAGCCGCGCGCAATATCGACGGCAAAGCTGGGGCCGCTCAGGACCGCTGCATTCCGTGCGCCGGAAAGGATGGCAGACGGTCCAAGGCCGGTTGCCACCTCAATCCCTTTACAACAGGCCACCGCGTCGTGATGCGACAAATCCCGATGATCAATCAGGTCGCGCAGGCTTTGCATTGGCACGGCGAACAACAGCGTGCCGCAGGCAAAAGCAGTCTCTAACTTGGCACAAATCGCTATAGCGTCAGGCAACTCAACATCGGGCAGCCGGCGGTTATTCCGGCGCTTTATCTGCATGTCGTTCGCATGATCGGCGTCTCTGGCCCATAGGATAACAGGCTGGTGCGGGGCAAGGGCCACCGCTAAAGCCGTACCAAACGCTCCCGCACCGATAACGGCCACGCTCATGCCTTGGCCCCTTTCTTGCCGGATCCCAGCATCGCAGCACTCTTGGTATCAAGTGGCATACGCGGGCGCGCCGACAGGCCCATCCCATCGGGTGCGCGCAACGGCATCTGTTCAATCCCTGCAGCGGCGATCATCGCTGCATTGTCGGTGCAGAGCGCCAATGGAGGTGCATCAAAAGCCACATCAGCTTTGGCGCAAACACTCTCTAATGCTGTCCGAACGGTCATATTTGCAGCGACACCGCCCGCAACACAGAAGGTCGGTGTGGTTGGCGCAAGATCAAGATATGCCTCCAGTGCGCGTGTGGCCTTGCCCGCCAAGCTGTCTGTCACCGCCGCTTGGAAAGAGGCAGCCAGATCGGCTTGATCCTGCACCGTCAAACCACCGCGCTCGGCCACGATATCATCACGCGCCCGCAGCACCGCTGTTTTCAGCCCGGAAAAGCTGAGGTCACAGCCCGGTTTGTTGGACAGCGGCCGAGGAAAGGCAAAACGCTTGGCATCCCCGTCCCGCGCGATCTTTTCAATCGCGGGCCCGCCCGGTTGGCCCAGACCGAGCAGCCGCGCGACCTTGTCGAACGCCTCACCCGGCGCGTCATCAATGGTGCCGCCCAGCCGTGTGAAGTCATCTGGCCCACGCGCAATCAGGAACTGGCAATGCCCGCCGGACACCAGCAGCATCAGGTAGGGAAAGGAAACACCCGATGACAACCGCGGCGTCAACGCGTGTCCGGCAAGATGATTGATGCCATAGAGCGGTTTGCCTGTCGCAGCCGACAACCCTTTGGCCGTCATAACACCAGCAACGACGCCGCCGATCAGACCCGGACCGCAAGTGGCTGCGATGGCATCAATATCGCTTAGCCCGATGCCGGCCTGTTCCAAAGCCTGCGCCACACTCACATCCAAACGCTCGGCATGGGCACGGGCTGCAATCTCTGGCACGACACCGCCGAAATCTGCGTGCAGGTCAGATTGCCCAAAAACCACAGATGACAGCACGTCCATGTTGCCCGGCACACCTCGGACGACAGCGGCGGCGGTATCATCGCAACTGCTTTCAATTCCCAGAACTGTGGCGACCTGCGTCATGACCCATCCGTTGCACCAAAGGCGCGTGCGGGGTAACAGCATAAGCCGTGGCAAACAATGCATCTCACCCACCGGTCACGTTGTTGATGACCCGACCGCGCGCAGCAGCCGAACGGTTCATGGCAGAGATGCCCGATGACCTGAAGGCGCAGGTCAACCCGCTGTTCAGTCCACTGCTGAAGATTGTCCCGGCCACCGACGGCCAAACAATCGCGGCTGACGAAGTCCCCATTTTCACCTCGTCCAACGGCGTCATCCACGCGCCTGCCGGTGCAGGGCGCACAGCCTATTGTATCGGCAGTGCGACGACGGAACGGGCAGAACAGCAAGGGTGGTCCGCGCAGATGGTGGGCCAGACAGCTGACGAGTTGGTGGCGGGTTTGTCCGAAAACCACATCAGCCCCACCTTGGTGCATGTCCGCGGGCAACATACGCGCGGGGATGTTGTCGCCCGTTTGCATGCAGCGGGACGGCAGGTCCGTGACTGCATCGTGTATGATCAGGTGCCCCAATCATTATCGGCCCCTGCTCATGAGGCGCTCTTGCGGGAAGAGTTGACGATCGTTCCCCTTTTTTCGCCCCGCACCGCCACGCAATTTGCCAACCAAGCACCGCGCTCCACATCCATGCGTGTGATTGCACTGAGCGACGCAGTGGCTGATGCGGCGCGACCTGTTCACGTTGACAGCATCGCGGTGCGACCTGACGCCACGGCGATGTATGAAGCGATCAGGCAGGCCATTGGAGCGGGTTGAGGGGCGCGAGGGCGCAGGGTAGAGTTTATCGCGGTGCAGAAACCGCACGGAAGAATCGGAAGGGGAATTCCTTGGCCAAACGCAAATTTCCCGAGAAGGGCCAACAAGACGACCCCAAGGCCGAAACGCCCGACACGCCAGAGGCAGCGCAGGACACGGTTGCTGAAAACCCAGATGCGCTTGAACTGACGGAAGAGGTACGGGTTGAAGAGGACGTGGTGATCGCCGAACCCGTCGACGAAATCGATGCTTCGCCAGAGCCAGAGCCAGAGCCAGAGCCAGAGCCAGAGCCAGAGCCAGAGCCAG
>NZ_JBYNDP010000216.1:0-3982 GCF_059783535.1 Tateyamaria sp.
CAGAGATCGGCAAGCTGCGCAAGGTCATGGTCTGTGAACCGGGTCTGGCCCATGCGCGGCTGACCCCGGGCAACGCGGCGGAACTACTGTACGATGACGTATTGTGGGTCAACAAGGCGCGCCGGGACCACGCCGATTTCCGCATGAAGATGGAAGAACGCGGGGTCGAGGTGCTGGAGTTCCAGGCCCTGCTGGCCACAACGCTGAAGGACGCGGAGGCGCGTAAATGGGTGCTCGACCGGCGCATCACCCAAAACCAGGTGGGCGTCGGTATGCTGGGCGAGTTGCGGAGCTGGCTGGACGAGATGGCCGCCAAGGACCTTGCAAAGTTCCTGATTGGCGGGATTGCGGTGCAAGACCTGCCCTTTACCCCGTCGGGCATGTTCGGCAGCTATCTGGGCACCTTGGGCTTTGTCATTCCGCCGCTGCCCAACACGCAGTTCACCCGTGACAACAGTTGCTGGATCTATGGCGGTGTCACGGTCAATCCGATGTACTGGCCCGCGCGCAAGCCCGAGACCTTGCTGGTCACGGCCATCTACAGGTTCCACCCGGATTTCAAAGGGGGCGATTTCGACATCTGGTGGGGTGATCCGGATACGGATTATGGCCCGGCCACGGTTGAGGGTGGCGATGTCATGCCGTGGGGCAAGGGCACCGTCCTCATTGGCATGGGTGAGCGCACGACGCCGCAGGCTGTGGGGCAGGTGGCCAAGGCGCTCTTTGCCAAGGAGGCGGCGGAACGGGTGGTGGCCTGCCAGATGCCGCGCAGCCGGGCGGCGATGCATCTGGACACGGTGTTCAGCCATTGCGACCGAGAGACGGCGACCGCCTTTGTCGAGGTCTGCAACGAGATCAAATGCGTCAGCCTGCGCCCCGGCAATCGCGAGGGCAGCATCGACTTTCATCACGAGGACAAGCACCTGTTCGACGTGGCGGCCGAATGTCTGGGCATCAAGGCCCTGAACATCGTGCAGACCGGAGGCGATGCCTTCAACCAGGAGCGTGAGCAATGGGATGACGGCAACAATGTTGTCGCCATCGAGCCCGGTGTCGTCGTGGCCTACGACCGCAACACCTACACCAACACGCTGCTGCGCAAGGCGGGGGTCGAGGTCATCACCATTGCCGGATCCGAGCTGGGCCGGGGCAGGGGCGGGGGGCATTGCATGACCTGCCCGATCTGGCGCGACCCGGTGGATTACTGATCAATCGAAAGGACGAGGCCCATGGCATTCAATCTCAAGGGGCGCAGTTTCCTGAAACTGCTGGATTTCGATCAGCGCGAGCTGCGCTATTTGCTGGACCTGTCGCGTGATCTGAAGCGCGCGAAGTATTCGGGGACCGAGCAGCAACACCTGCGGGGCAAGAATATCTGCCTGATCTTCGAGAAGACCTCGACCCGGACGATGTGCGCCTTTGAAGTGGCCGCGATGGATCAGGGGGCGGGGGTGACCTACCTTGGGCCATCCGGGTCGCAGATCGGGCACAAGGAAAGCATGAAGGACACGGCCCGTGTGCTGGGCCGCATGTATGACGGGATCGAGTATCGCGGCTTTGGTCAGGATCTGGTCGAGACCTTGGCGGATCACGCGGGTGTGCCGGTCTTCAACGGGCTGACGGACGAGTTTCACCCGACGCAGATGCTGGCCGACCTGCTGACCATGCAGGAATACGCGGAAAAGCCGCTGCATGACATCAGCTATGCGTACGTGGGTGATGGCCGGTCGAATATGGGCCATTCGATGATGATCGCGGGCTGTCTGATGGGCATGGATGTGCGCATCGCTTCGCCCGAGGCGTTGTGGCCAACGGACGAGTTCCGGGGTCCGGCCGAGGCGGCGGCGGCCAAGTATGGTGCGACTCTGACCATCACCGATGACCCGGCCGAGGCCGTGAAGGGTGTTGATTTCATCCATACCGATGTTTGGGTGTCGATGGGGGAGGCCGACGATGTCTGGGAGCAGCGGATCAAGCAGCTGACCCCTTATCGGGTCAACGCCGATCTGATGGCTGCCAGCGGCAAATCCAGCACGCGGTTCATGCATTGCCTGCCCGCCTTCCACAACACCGAGACCAAGGTGGGACAGGAGATTTTCGAGAAATTCGGCATCTCGGAAATGGAGGTGACCGAAGAAGTTTTTGAAAGCCCCGCAGGTATTCAGTTTGAGCAGGCCGAGAACCGGATGCACACGATCAAGGCCGTGCTCGTGGCCACGTTGGGGCGCTGATCATGCGGATTGTCACGGCCTTGGGTGGCAATGCCCTGTTGCGGCGAGGGCAGGCGCTGACGGCAGAGAACCAGCGTGCGAACACCGCGATCGCGGCGGAGGCACTTTCGCAGATTGCCATGGATCACGAGTTGATCATCACGCATGGCAACGGCCCGCAGGTTGGGCTGCTGGCCTTGCAGGGCCATGCCTACAAACCGGACGAAGCCTATCCGCTGGATGTGCTGGGTGCGCAGACGGACGGCATGATCGGCTACATGATCGAACAGGAGCTGGGCAACCGGCTGCCGTTTGAAAAGCCGCTGGCGACCCTGCTGACCATGATCGAGGTGGACCGGGACGATCCCGCCTTTGCCGATCCGACGAAATTCGTGGGGCCCGTTTATGACAAGGTCGAGGCGGATCGGATTGCCGCCGAGAAGGGCTGGCAGATGCGGGCCGATGGCGACAAGTGGCGGCGCGTTGTGCCGTCGCCGCTGCCGCAGCGTATCTTTCAACTGCGTCCGATCAAGTGGCTGGTCGAGCAGGGCACCGTGGTGATCTGCGCAGGCGGTGGGGGTATCCCGACCGCCTATACCGCCGATGGCGACCTGGAAGGGGTCGAGGCGGTGATCGACAAGGATTTCGCCTCGGAACTGCTAGCGCGCGAGATTGGCGCAGATCTGTTCATTGCTGCGACGGACACTGAAGGGGTGTATCTGGACTGGGGCACGCCCGACCAGCGCGTGATCAAGCTGGCGTCACCTGAGGCACTGGAAAAGCACAGCTTTGCCGCCGGGTCTATGGGACCGAAGGTGGCCGCAGCCTGCCAGTTCGCCCGTAAGACCGGCAAGACAGCGGCCATCGGGAGGCTCGCCGATCTGGATGCCATGGTCGTCGGGGACAAGGGCACCCTGATTTCAACCGATGCTACAGGTGTCACATTCCATGACTAGGGTTCACGGCATGCCATCTGCGCAGGGCACATCAAAGGGACGGAGGGCGCAACATGGTGCGTGAACTGATCCGCTATTCACAGGTTCTGGAAATCGTGGGCGATACGCTCAAGGTCCACGTGCCGGAGAGGGCTGAGGCGGACAGCATCGTGCGCTATGGCGATCTGGCCGTGGTGAAAAGCGTGGATGGCGCAACTTCACTGGCGCAGGTCATTCGGATCGAGCGCGATATTGTGTCGTTACAGGTCTTTTCCGGGACCAAGGGGATTTCGACCGGGGCCACGGCCACCTTTCTGGGCCACCCGATGCAGGCGCCCTATTCCGGCAATATTCTGGGCCGCGTGTTTGACGGGGCAGGGGCGCCGGTGGATGGCGGCCCGGACCTGAGCGGTGAGCCGCGACATGACATTGGCGGGCCGTCCGTGAACCCGGCAGAGCGCATCGTGCCCAAGCGCATGATCCGCACCGATGTACCGATGATCGACGTGTTCAACACTCTGGTCGAAAGCCAGAAGATCCCGATCTTTTCGGTTTCGGGCGAGCCTTACAATCCGTTTCTCGCGCGCATCGGCATTCAGGCGGACGCGGATATCGTTGTCTTTGGCGGCATGGGCCTGATCTTTGACGACTTTCACACCTTTCGGCAGTCGTTCGAGGACGCCGGGGTGTTTTCGCGCACCGTCATGTTCGTCAATCAGGCGTCTGATCCTTTGGTGGAGCGCCTTTTGGTGCCGGACATGGCGTTGGCCGTGGCGGAGAAGTTCGCGGTGGAGGAGGGCAAGCGCGTGCTGGTCCTGCTGACCGACATGACCGCCT
>NZ_JBYNDP010000077.1:0-18754 GCF_059783535.1 Tateyamaria sp.
GGCGGATTGAAATTGCCTGCACCGATGGCGCTTGGGTCATTACGGGGCATTCCGCCAAGCAAAGCGTCGATGCATCGCTCTGGGGATTGCTTAAAGGGAACAGCGTCGAAGAGCTGGCCCCGGCCCACGTTCAATTCGCCCTGTTGCCAGAGGTGGCCGCAGACGCACAGCGCAAGATTTCAACGGAGCTTTTGCCCGATAGGCTGACAATCCGGTTTTAGGCGCGGACGGTTCCGTCGCCACGCACTAAATACTTGAAGCTGGTCAGCTGTGCCGCACCGACAGGCCCGCGCGCATGCATTTTGCCCGTTGCGATCCCGATCTCTGCGCCCATGCCAAACTCACCGCCATCTGCAAACTGGGTGGAGGCGTTGTGCATCAGAATTGCGCTGTCGAGCTGGTTGAAGAACTTGGCAGCAGCTTCTGCATCCTCGGTCAGGATACAATCGGTGTGGTTTGAACCATAGGTGCGGATATGCTCAATCGCTGCATCAACATCCGAAACCACGCGCGCGGCAATATCCATATCAAGGTATTCCTTGCCCCAGTCGGCATCGGTTGCGGCCAGCACCCCTTCGATTGTCTGCAACGCGACATCTGCGTGTACACGCACGCCAGCGTCCATCAAAGCACGGACAACGCCCTGACCCATGGTCGCCGCAATATCCTGATGAACCAACAAGCATTCCGCGGCACCGCAAATGCCGGTGCGCCGCGTTTTTGCGTTCAAAACGACCTTAAGGACTTTCTCAGGATCCGCATCTTTGTCGATGTAGATATGCACAATCCCTTCGAGGTGCGCAAAGACGGGCACGCGTGCCTCGCGCTGCACGAGGCCAACCAGGCCCTTACCGCCGCGAGGGACAATCACATCAATTGTGTCGGTCATGGTCAGCATTTCACTGACTGCAGCACGATCGCGCGTGGGCACCAACTGGATCGCATCTTCTGGCAGATCAGCGTCGCGCAGACCCGCTTGCAAAGCTGCGTGGATGGCACTTGATGAATGAAAGCTCTCTGATCCGCCACGCAGGATAACGGCGTTACCGGCCTTCAAACACAAAGTGCCGGCGTCCGCCGTCACATTCGGGCGGCTTTCGTAGATAACGCCGACAACCCCAAGCGGTGTCCGGACCCGCTGAATGTTCAGGCCCGTAGGCTGAGTCCACTCCGCCAGCACCTCTCCGACAGGATCGGCTTGTTCTGCAACCGCGCGCAGACCGTCCACGATCCCCTGAATACGCTCTTCGTCCAGCCGCAGACGATCCATCATGGCATCGGACAGGCCTTTTGTCCGCCCGAATTCCATATCCAGCGCGTTCGCGGCAATGATCGCATCCCGATTGTTCCAGACATGTTCTGCAGCACTGATCAACGCGGCGTGCTTGCGCTCGGCGGTGGCGAAGGCCAATGATGCAGCCGCAGATTTTGCGCGGGTGCCGATATCGGCCATCAATGCGGGAATGTCAGCAAAGTCTTTCATCAGTCACGTCCCTTTTCAGGCGGTGCGCCGCAGATTTTTATGCCTCCGGCGGTGGAATTTATAGTCAGAAGAAGATCACAGCGCCATATCATCGCGATGGATCAAGGCAGCCCGTCCTGGATACCCGAGCAGTTCTTCGATCTCGGCGCTTCGGTGGCCTTTGATCTTCTGCGCTTCCTCTGCTGTGTAACGGCTGAGGCCTAGGCCAAGCTGATGTCCATCGGGACCGGTGATTGCAACAGGGTCGCCGCGGCCAAACACGCCGGAAACTGCATGAACTCCAGCAGGTAACAGGCTGTTTCCTCGTGATAATGCCTGCGCGGCGCCGGCATCGAGGGTCACGGTGCCAAGCGGTTTCATTGCTGCAATCCAACGTTTGCGTGCAACTTGCGGGTCCAGAGTCGCAGTGAACCATGTCGCATTGGCGCCCGTTTCAAGTCCCGTAAGAGGGCGCAAGGCCGCGCCGTGACAAATCGCCATTGCGCATCCCGCAGCGGTCGCGGTTTTTGCCGCCATCAGCTTGGTCTTCATTCCACCCTTTGACAGCCCTGAACCGGCATCACCAGCCATCGCCTCGATCTCGGGCGTGATATGGTCGATGACATCATAGCGCTTCGCATCCGGATCATCAGCCGGGTTGGCGGAATAGAACCCGTCCACATCCGACAGCAGGACAAGGACATCCGCCCCAATGGTCGCAGCAATCTGGGCGGCCAGTCGGTCATTGTCGCCGAACCGGATTTCATCCGTCGCGATGGTGTCGTTCTCATTGACGATCGGCACGACGTTCAAGCCAACCAAGTGTTCCAGCGTCGCACGGGAATTCAGATAGCGGCGGCGGTCGCGGCTGTCTTCCAGCGTCATCAGCACCTGTGCGGTGGTGATGTCGTGGGGTGCGAGCGCTTCCTCGTAGGCTCGAGCGAGACGGATCTGCCCAACGGCTGCTGCAGCCTGCGACTGTTCCAATGCAAGATCGCTGACAGGAAGACGCAGAACCTCGCGCCCAAGTGCGATGGAGCCTGACGACACAAGAACGACCTGTACGCCGCACGATCTGAGCCACACCACATCTTCCGCAAGGGCAGCGAGCCACTCCTTTCGAAGCGCACCCGTGGTCCGGTCAACCAGAAGCGCCGACCCGATCTTGACCACAAGCCGCCTGGCCGTGGTTAGGGACGCCATGGCTCGGCCTCTTCCTGCGGACGGTGACGCAGGCGGTCCTCATCGATCTGCCCGCGTAGGGACCGCAGCACGTCGGTGACACCCTCGCGCGCAACACTCGACATCATCATCACGGGCCCGCCGGATGCTTCCTCAAGCGCAGTCCGCGCCGCGGTGCGTTCGTCTTCGTCCAACGCGTCGATCTTGTTCAACACCGTCACGCGCGGCTTGTCGGCCAGATCGCCACCATAGGCCTCAAGTTCGCCAATGATGGTTTGGTAATCCTCGGCCACGGTTTCCGATGTGCCATCGACCAGATGCAGCAAGACCGCACAACGTTCGACGTGACCCAGGAACAGGTCCCCTAGCCCGCGCCCTTCAGAGGCACCTTCGATCAAACCGGGAATGTCGGCCACAACGAATTCGGTGTTGTCCACCCCAACAACGCCAAGGTTGGGGTGCAGCGTCGTAAAGGGATAGTCAGCGATCTTGGGTCTGGCGTTCGAAGTGGTTGCAAGAAATGTCGACTTGCCGGCATTCGGCAAACCCAGCAGGCCCACATCCGCGATCAACTTCAGGCGGAGCCAGAGCGTACGCTCAACACCTTCTTGCCCGGGATTGGCACGGCGTGGTGCCTGATTGGTAGCAGACTTGAAATGCAGGTTGCCCCACCCCCCGTTCCCACCACGCGCCAGTTCGACCCGGTCACCGACATTCACGAGGTCGGCGATCACAGTCTCCTGATCCTCATCAAGGATTTCTGTCCCCGCGGGGACACGCAGCAGAATGTCGTCTCCATCCTTGCCGGTGCGCTGACGTCCCATGCCGGGCTGGCCGTTCTTGGCAAAGAAGTGCTGTTGATAGCGAAAGTCGATCAGCGTGTTCAGCCCATCCACGGCCTCAGCCCAGACCGAGCCACCGCCGCCGCCATCGCCGCCATCCGGGCCGCCATATTCAATGTATTTTTCGCGCCGAAACGAGATGCACCCGTTTCCGCCTGCACCCGAGCGGATGTAGACCTTGGCCAGATCAAGAAACTTCATGGATGGTGTCCTAGCGCGGGGGACAAGCCCCCGCAATCAGAGTTTGCGACTATAGGTCCATGTGGGCACTGTCGCATCGCGCGCGACCGAGAACCCTTCAGCATCACCCAGATATTCGAAACCGCAATGGGTCAGCACGCGGGCCGAAGCCGGATTGTCCTGAAACACACTGGCAAACATCGTAGCATTATCCATCGGATTGGCATCCACAAGCGCCTGAACCGCGTCAGATGCAAGACCAGTGTTCCAGAAATGCGGCGCGACCCAATATCCAACCTCGGACTGGTTGCGATCCATACGGGTCAAAGAGATCAAGCCCATGATTTCAGCACCACCAGACTTGAGCCCGTCCATGGCCCACACGTCTTCCTCACGCTCATCCGCCATGGCGCGTGCAACAAAGGCTTCGGTCATGCCCGGTGGGATGGGATGCGGAATGGACTGCGTGTTACGGGCGACGCGCAGGTCACTCGTATACATCTCGATCAACCCCATGTCAGACCGACGCAATGGACGGAGCACGAAACGCTCCGTTTCGATCACATTCTGGGTCACGATTTTTTCCATCTCCATCGTCATGTCCCTCCTCCGAACAAAACAAACAGGACCGACGCGACTGTCAGGGCCGCGAGGGTATACATCAAATAAGGTTCCGCGCGCGTTCCTGCGAGGGTGCGCGCGATACGATCACCGGCAAGTGTCCAAAGCGGGTGAAACAGCACCTGAGTGGCGAGCAATATTCCACCAATCGTTGCCGTAGCGATAACGGCATCCGTACCGGGAGATACGAAGCTTGTGAAACCGGCTATGATCATCGCCCACGCCTTGGGGTTCAGCGGGTGCACCACAAGACCAGCGACAAAGCCAGGTGCAGCAGCGCCCGGATCAGATGCACCAAGGCGCAGTTGTGACACCTTCCATGCCAGCCATATGATATAAGCAGCCGATGCCCATTTCAGGGTTTCAAACACCCATGGCGCACGATCAGCCAGTTCCATCAGGCCAAAACCCACCGGCCAGATGATGAGTTGTTTGCCCAGTGCGACGCCTGCAACGAACGGCAAGGCCGCGCGAAAGCCGTACCGCGCGCCGGTGGCCAAAAGCGCCATGTTTGCAGGGCCGGGTGTCCCGACCTGGCTGGCTGCAAACACCGCAAAGGACATTGCCGCGACCGTCATGGCAGACGCACCAAATCGCGGTCGAGCAGACCCATGATTAGATCATCATGCCATTGGGCATCAATGAAACCAGATTCCCGCTCGCGCCCTTCAACGACAAAGCCGACCTTTTTGTATGCCGCAATGGCGCGTTCATTGAATTCCAAAACACGACATCCAAGACGGTGCAGTCCCATTGTGTCAAACGCATGGGTTGCCAGAACCCGCATTGCCTCGGACCCGTAGCCTTGCCCCAGGGCATTGCTATCCAGAATACCAATATCAACAAGCGCGCGCTTATCAGCGAGATTGAGCATGTGCAGTCGGATCGCACCAATCAACACGCCATGAACATCAATGATCCAGGAATGCCGATCATCCTGCTTCGCTTGCACCCATGCCTGGGCTGCGTCGCGGGTTATGTCTCGAACCTGCGCCGGATCACCGCCAAACATGCGGATGATATCGGGGGTGTTTCCAAGAGCGAAACGCGCATCTACATCGCCAGGCATAACATCCCGCAGAGTTACGCGAGGCCCTTGCAGTATGGGTTTGATCGATGCCGTCATGCAATCATCTCCCAACTGTTTTGGGTCAGCACCATACGTTGCAAGACATGGGTATCGCCCGTCGCGGGGCATTTGGCTTGGGTCTGCGATGTGCGTACGAAACCAAGTTTCTGAAGCACGTGGCTAGAGGCCGTGTTTTCTACGAAATAACCGCTTTTCAGGTCCGAGGAGTCTTGGGCGAAATGCCGGTCTATCATGGCACGACAGGCTTCGGTTGCATAACCGTGCCCCCAATGGTTCTTGCCCAACCAGTAGCCAAGCTGATCTTCGGTTCCGATGCATCCGATGACTTGTTCTCCAACACAGATGGCAAAGGTGTTGCCCCCGCCGATTTCAACCCGCGAGATGAAATCTTGGGCATCCGCCAACGTATAGGGATGCGGCACTCGGGTCAGCCAGCGCGACACATCCAGATCCCCCACCAATGCGGTGAACACGGCAGCATCCTGCATTCCGGGGCGGCGCAGGGTCAGGCGGTCGGTGGTCATTAGGTCTGTCATCAGACCCTCCTCGCTGGTTGCGGGGGGCGGAAACGAAAAAGGGACCGGCGTTTCCGCCGATCCCTGATTTTGTCAAAACCTTTTGGGTACGGCTTATTCAGCAGCCTCCGCAGCCGGGAGCACGGAAATAAACGTGCGACCCTTGAGGCCTTTGTGGAACGTGACGGCGCCATCGACGGTTGCAAAGATTGTGTGGTCTTTGCCCATGCCAACGCCTTCGCCCGGCCAAAACTTGGTACCGCGCTGACGCACGATGATGTTGCCGGGAATGGCAGCTTGGCCACCATACAACTTTACGCCAAGACGGCGGCCAGCGGAGTCGCGACCGTTACGGGATGAACCGCCTGCTTTTTTATGTGCCATGCGTCTCTCTCCTTAGCCTTTGGCCAGTTCTTGGGCCTGAGCGATCCAGCCTTCACGCTCGATCCGGCCTTTGAACGACAGTTTCTCGTCCATAGCAGCAACGTCCTCTTCGGTCCATGCTGCAATCTGCGCGAAGGTGGTCACACCAGCGTCGTGCAGTTTTTTCTCAAGCGCGGGACCAACACCCGACAATTGCTTCAGATCGTCGCCATCGGCTGCGGCCTTTTTAGGCGCGGCTTTCTTGGCTTCTTTCTTGGGCTCGGCCTTGGCTTCAGCCTTTGGCGCCTCGGCTTTCGCCGCTTTCTTGGCAGGCTTGGCGGCGGCCGGTACTGCGGCAATGCCGAAACCTGCGCCATTCACTGCGGCCATCACGCCGGACTTGTCCGCACCAGAGGCAAGGATGTCAGTGATCTTGACCAGCGTCAGTTGCTGACGGTGACCCTTGGTGCGCTTCGAGCTGTGCTTACGACGGCGCTTAACGAAGTTGATCGTCTTGGGGCCTTTGATCTGTTCGATGACTTCGGCTTGTACGCCTGCACCTGCAACAACGGGCGAACCGACTTGGGGCTTGTCGCCGCCAACCATCAGAACTTCGTTGAATTGGACTTTGTCACCTGCATTTGCGGCCAGTTTTTCAACGCGGAGCGTGTCGCCCGATTGAACTTTGTACTGTTTGCCGCCGGTTTTCATAACCGCGAACATGCGTCTTTCCTTTTTGCTTCCGCGTCTTGTGGTCCCCGACCTCGGGCGTTTACGGCATATGCCACCTCAGACAGCGCGCCCATTCGGGCGATATCCATATCATCTGACCACGCAAGCGCTGCCAGAGAGCGCGCTTATTCAAGCATTCCTGCTGCAAGTCAAGGGGCTGGTCCCATTCCCGGAAAAAATCGCTTCGGCAGGACTTTGCCGATAGCGAAACGCCCGGTCACATTTCTACCCCAGATAGCAGATTATCATTTTGAATATCTGATCAGAAAGCAGGTCAAGCGCAGCATGCCTTTATACACCTTGCAGTGGGTCTACCAGCTTGATGACTTTGACACGACCGGTGGGAACATTACGCCCCCGAACGAGCGCGGCGCGCAAGCACAGGGAACTCCGCCCTTTGACATCAGGTTGAATCCCGACGCACAGCCGGTGCAAATTGTCATTGACGATGACGATCCGGATTTCAACGAACTCCCGTCTGACCCCAATCAAGTGTTAGCGGACCCAGTCACGATTGATAACGTCACTTACCCTGCCGGTTCGCGGGTCGTCATCAACTACGTTCTCACCGACGACAACGGGTTTGAAGGCTTTTCCATTACAATCGGTGAAAACAATAGCGGCAACAACACGACGACGGCCTTCATTTCCAACCAGCCTATGGTGCCCGGCCAGCAATATGTGTTCACCAGTGAAGGTAACATTGGCGGGAACCCGCGTCCCTACTCGGAATTCGTATGCTTTACCCCAGGCACACGTATCCGCGTCCCTGGCGGCACACGTCCCGTCGAACGGCTGAAACCCGGGAACTTGGTCAGCACCATGGATTATGGCGCCCAGCCGGTACGGTGGGTCGGGACGCGCACCGTCCCTGCAATTGGTGAGCGCACTCCGGTGACGATCTCGGCCGGCGTTCTTGGTACACGACGTGATCTGACCGTGTCACCAAACCACAGACTCCTGCTCGAAAGTGGCGTAACCGAAGTCCTGACGGGGGAGCCGCGTCTTCTGGTGGCCGCCAAGCATCTCGTGAACGGTGACACAATCCGCAGCGCACCCAACGGCTTCGTCACCTATATTCACGTCATGTTTGACGCCCACAGGATCGTTTGGGCCAATGGATGCGCCGCAGAAAGCTTCTATCTTGGCCCGCATGCCCGTCGTACACTGGACCCGGAGCAAGCCGCGGAGATCATAGCTCTGTTCCCGGAGTTGGCGCATGCTGAAGGCTCGGGCCCAGGCACGGCCTATCCGATTGCAAGCTCGTACGAAGGCCGCCTCCTGGCGACCTACTTGTGAACCAAGCAGTCGTTCGACGTCAGTTCAAAGTTCGTTTTGCGGCAGAAGTCGGCCAGCCGCCTGTCCCAATGCGTAGGACAGCGTTGTGTAGGTTTGACCGAATGCAAGGAACAAGGCATCGTCGACAGCCTTGCCCACATTGGTTTCCCAAAAGGCGGTGTAGATGGCGATCTCGTCATCTGTCATCGGCGATTGGGCCAGCGCGTTGTATCCGCGCAACCAGCTTTCCGTATCGACCAAAACGCGTGCACGCAGCTGGTCCATGTCGGGGACTTCGTCATTTCGGCCAGAACTGTCAGACAAGCCTTCTAAAAACGCGGCCTGCGCCGCAACGGCGACATCCGTATTCCGTTCGATCAAGTCTCGAGACACCAGATAGTCCGTCACCTTCTCGCCGCGCGCAGCCGGGCTGGCCTTGGCGGCTTCTTCAACGGATTCCTCGAGGAAAGCTTGCCGCGCTTGTACCTCTAGCGCAATTATACGTTCGCCCAACTCGCTCTCGAAGAATAACAGGGCCTGCGCGGACGCCTCCGGCTCCAGATTCTCGGCCATCACGGTGCGCAACTCGGTTTCCATCCGCGAGGGATCATATAGACGCCGCACGGTATCCGCCCAGACATCACCGCCCTGCCCGTTCAGAAATGCCTCGTCAATCGATTGCCCGGCTTCCATGCCTTCCGTGACAAAGGCCCCAATCAGTTCGGGTATGCCCATCGCGTCAATCAGACGATTGACATCAGCCCATGCAGCCTGCGCGAAAATCCACAGTGACAGACTTAAAACGGCGAGGCGCATTTACAGTTCCTGACTGGGTTGCAGCGACTGCATGGCACGGGCCAACGCCTCGAACCGGTTTGCCATGATTTCATACTGCACCGCGTTCATAAGGTCATACACATGGCGCATCTTCGGGTTTTCGAGTGCCTTCGCATATTCCAGCACCTCGTCATCGGAGAACGACTGGTACGTGTAAGCGGCGCCCGTCAGCGCGCTGGCCGCGATCTCTTCCTTCAAGACATCCTCGTCACTGGACAGAAGCTCGCGCAAATCCGGCTCTTCCAACTGCAATTCGATAATGCCCGCACCCGCAGCAGCCATAAGAAACCGCACCTGGATTTCCTGAATGGCACGGACACTCACACCGGCGCTGTCAGATGCGGCGTTCATGCGCTTGAGGTACTCGAGACGAGGGCTGTCTAATCTTTCGAGCCCAGCAACGATGGCTTCGCCACTGTCCTGCTTCAGCGCGTCGTCTTCTTTCATGTGGCTGGCATTCTCAGCCTTAACTAGACGTTGCCCAAGGTCGGTCGCATAGAAGTCTGCTGCATGAGTCAGCATGTCATCTTCGAGCGTCTTTTCGAGAATATCCAGGGCAAGGTCATGCATGACCTCGGTCTTGAAAACATCCTTCGTCAGGCGGGTCCATTCCGTTCCAAAGTCTTCCGCTTGCAAGCCCAGCATTTCGGGAGCGGAACCTGCGGACAGGCGAATGCTTTCAAGGGCTACATCAAAGCCCGTAACCTCGAGAAAGTTCTGCAATTTGGCCCGATCCGCAGCAAAAGCGGTCACGGACATGGCACATGTCATGACAAGAGCTGCAAATCCGTATCGAAGAGCACGCATGGGAGACCTCATTTCTATCTGCTCAGGCATATTAACCTCGGCATCAAGGGTATGTGTTTTTACGGGCGCGTCCATCAAATTTCCCGTGTAAACGGCTTTGATGAAAAACTGCCTTGCGCGCCGGCGTCGTTCACCGTAATTGAGCGCACCAGACCCCCGCGGAGAGGTGCCGGAGTGGTCGAACGGGGCGGTCTCGAAAACCGTTGTGGGTGCAAGCCCACCCAGGGTTCGAATCCCTGTCTCTCCGCCACATCTTCTGACCCGACAATATTTTCAACGACTTGAGCGGTGTTTGGACCTGCATGTTTCCGCCGTTTGACCACTATTACAGGACATATCAACAAACCACGCCAACAACTCGGTCTTGGATCGGGCAAAATGCCGACGATGATGCGCTCGCCTCGTCCTGTCTGGCCTCAACGCGGGCAAAATGCCAAGCAAACTGGGCAGACCCCCTCAGAGGGTCGGTTGTCTAAAAGACCAGCCACTTGTCAAAGTGCCCTTTGCGACAAAACTCTCTGGTAAGCATGCCGTGCCCACCGTCGGCGGCTCTCACCCGCCAACAAAATCAATATGAATATGATTGCCGTCCGGATCCCAGACATTGAAGGTTGAAAGATTCATCTCTTCGATGCCGGAGCGGCGATAGGCGACGCCCTTTTGTTGTAGCCGATCCTGGAACGCCTCTGCGTCGCCTGAGGCGCGAAAGGCAAAGTGTTCAAGCTTGAGCGCCGTTTCAGATCCCGCAGCCCCGTCGTCTTCGACGGTTACCAAATGGACAGCGGCAACATCCCCCGCGTAAAGCCATGCACCATCCATACTGAATGCGGGACGTACACCCGCCGAAAGCCCGAGGATTTCCTCATACCATTGGATCATTTCGGCAAGGCGCGTGGTGCGCAGATTCACGTGATCAAGACGTTCGATGGGCATACGTGTACTCCTCTTCCGAGGTCACCCTAACGCACTGCTCTTAACGCGTCATCCGGTACACGGTCCCATTGCCAACCGAGATAAACAGGATACTGCCGTCAGGTGCTTCGACGATGTCGCGCACACGCAAGGTTTCATCGCCTTCGATCTGCTCGACTTCGCTGGCGCTGATGTCATCCACCGCAAGTCGCGAAATGTAGCTGAACTTGAGGGATCCAACGAACATGTCTCCTTGCCACTCGGGAAACATGTTGCCTTGGTAAATCATAAGCCCGGATGGCGCCATCGACGGATCCCAATAGAATGCCGGTTGCTCCATCCCAGCTTGCGCTGTGCCTTCTCCGATCGTCGCACCGGAATAGTGAACACCATAGGAAATCACGGGCCAACCGAAGTTCGCCCCCTTCTGAACGAGGTTTACCTCGTCCCCGCCACGTGCGCCATGTTCAGCGGTCCAGAGCGTGCCATCCGCATCCAGGCCCGCGCCTTGCGGGTTGCGATGCCCATAGGACCAAATGTGCGGTTGGATGCCGTCCTGTCCGACGAACGGATTGTCGGCGGGGACCGTGCCATCCCTGTTCACCCGAACGATTGCGCCGTTGTGATTAGACCGGTCCTGTGCTGACGGGCGATCCCCTCGATCACCAATCGTTACATATAACGTGCCGTCCGGAGCCTCGACCACACGACTGCCAAAATGGCGCCCGGTGCTTCCCCCGGGTGCGCTTTCAAAAAGGTCACGCAGGTTTTCAAGCCGTGTGCCATCCGTGCTCAGTTCGGCCGCTGCCAGCGCGGTGCCCGATCCACGGCCCTGCGGTTTGGAGTACGTCAGAAAAACGGTGCGAGATGTCGCAAAGTCCCGAGCGACGGTCACATCCAAAAGCCCGCCCTGCCCCGCCGCAGCAACACGCGGCACGCCATCCACCGCTTTCGCCTCACCACCAGATGCATGCACCAAACGTCCGTTACGTTCAGTTACCAGCAAAGACCCATCCGGCAACTCAGCAACGCCCCAAGGCTGATCCAGCCCCGTGACAACCGGCGTCACAGTCACCGCACCTTGCTCCGTTTCCAAGGAAAGGGCGGATACTGGCAAAAGGGCTATGGCAAGAACGGTAAAACAGCGCATCGGGATTCCTCCTTCATGGGTGTGCCCCTTAGCTAGTCATCTAAGTCGGATGATCCACCCACATTCCTGTGCGTTACGTCTGACTATTCGACTTTTCTTTTTTGCAGCGCCCGCTTACGCTCCGCCGCAGGACAATGATCCACAGGGAGAACACACAATGAAAAAACTGCTTATGGCATCGGCAGCGACAGCGCTGATGGCGGGCACCGCCTTTGCGGGTGGCCACGCGAAAGAAGTCAAGATCGGCATTATTCTGGGCTTTACCGGCCCCATTGAATCGCTGACGCCATCCATGGCCGATGGCGCAGAGCTTGCAATGAAGGAAGTCACCGATTCCGGCCTGCTGCTCGACAGCGCAACCGTGACCTCGGTCCGCGCCGACAGCACCTGCGTCGATGCGGGGGCCGCAACAGCCGCCGCAGAACGTCTTGTCACCTCGGACCAGGTGGACGGTATCATGGGCGCTGACTGTTCCGGCGTGACGGGTGCAATCCTGAACAACGTGGCCGTAGCCAACGGTGTTGTGATGATTTCGCCCTCAGCAACGTCGCCCGGCCTGTCGCACAATGACAATGAAGACAATGGCCTGTTCTTCCGTACGGCACCTTCCGACGCGCGCCAAGGCGTCGTGATGACCGAAGTGTTGATGGAAGAAGGTATCAAGGAAGTCGCTGTTACCTACACAAACAACGACTACGGCAAAGGGCTGGCAGATTCGTTCCAAGCCGCCTTTGAAGCTGCAGGCGGCACTGTGACTATCAACGCGGCCCACGAAGACGGCAAAGCAGACTACTCGGCCGAAGTTGGCGCGCTGGCTGCGGCTGGTGGTGAGCGTCTCGTGGTCGCAGGCTATGTGGATCAGGGCGGATCCGGCATCGTGCGTGCAGCACTGGATTCCGGCGCATTCGACACGTTCCACTTCCCTGACGGGATGATCGGCGCCAAGCTGCAAGAAAACTTCGGTGACGAAATCGAAGGCTCGACCGGCCAGCACCCCGGTACCGACAGCCCAGGCGCTGCTAAGTTTGCCGAGATGGTTGGTGATGCGTTTGATGCCACCTCGCCCTTCACGCCGGAAAGCTATGACGCGGCGGCTCTGATCATGCTGGCGATGCAAGCCGCGAACTCCAAGGACAGCAACGACTACAAAGAGCATGTCATGGACGTAGCAAACGCGCCGGGCGAACAAATCTTCCCCGGTGAATTGGCCAAGGCGCTGCAAATCCTCAAGGACGGCGGCGATATCGACTATGTCGGTGCCACGGCTGTTGAGTTGATCGGTGCGGGTGAATCGGCGGGCAACTACCGCCAGATCGTCGTCGAAGGCGGCGAAATCACCACGGCTAAGTACCGCTAAGCGGTTATACAAACCAATGGACAGCCCGGGCATTCCCGGGCTGTTTCAATATCTTGAAGACCGTTCTTAAAGCGGCGCGGGGAAACATATGATCGTCGTTGACGACATTCACAAGCACTTCGGCGGGTTTCACGCCGTTGACGGTGCAACGCTGTCAATCCAGCCTGGTTCCATCACCGGCCTGATAGGACCAAACGGCGCAGGAAAAACCACACTTTTCAATGTGATCGCAGGCGTTCTTCCACCAACATCTGGTCGCGTGACCATGGATGGCGAAGACATTACCGGTCTGCCGCCACACACGCTCTTTCACAAAGGCCTCCTGCGCACCTTTCAGATCGCGCACGAGTTTTCGTCGATGAGTTGCCGCGAGAACCTGATGATGGTGCCGGGCGCGCAATCGGGCGAAACCCTCTGGAACACATGGTTCGGGCGCAAACGCATCGCGGATGAAGAACGCGCGCTGGCGGCCAAGGCAGACGAGGTGCTGGAGTTTCTTACGATCGAACACTTGTCCGATCACAAAGCGGGTCAGGTTTCGGGCGGGCAGAAGAAGCTGCTGGAACTGGGCCGCACCATGATGGTCGACGCCAAGATCGTGTTCCTGGACGAAGTTGGCGCAGGCGTGAACCGGACCCTTCTGAACACCATCGGCGATGCGATCCTGCGGCTGAACAAGGAACGCAACTACACATTCGTCGTGATCGAGCACGACATGGATTTCATCGGCAAGATCTGCGACCCGGTCATCTGCATGGCCGAGGGCAAAGTGCTGGCCGAGGGGACATTGGCCGAGATCAAGGCCAACGAACAGGTGATCGAGGCGTATCTGGGCACCGGCCTCAAGAACAAAGACAAGGTGGGCGCATGATCCTTTCTCCAATTGCCCCCGCCAACCCAACCAATACAGGGAGGCGGCAGTGAGCAATCCCTATCAAGATGATCGCGGCAACAAGGACGCGTCGATCACCAATCCAAGCGGTGCAGGCAAGTTGCAAGTGGCGCCGGGAACCAAGGGCGCGATGAACACCGCCGAAGCGTTCCTGATCGGGGACACCATGACCGGTGGCTATGGCAATGGCCCCGACATCCTGCACGACTGTACAGTTGCCGTTGAACCCGGTGAGATCGCGGTGATCGTCGGTCCGAATGGAGCGGGTAAATCCACCGCAATGAAAGCCGTCTTTGGTATGCTGGACGTGCGCCAGGGATCTGTGCGGTTGGATGGCGAAGACATTACGGACCTCACCCCGCAGGACCGAGTGGCAAAGGGCATGGGGTTTGTCCCCCAGACCTCCAACATCTTCACCTCCCTGACGGTTGAAGAGAACCTCGAAATGGGCGCCTTCATCCGGCGCGACGATTTCTCGGACACGATGGCGCAGGTCTATGATCTGTTTCCGATTCTCAAGGAAAAGCGGCGCCAGCCTGCAGGCGAGCTGTCAGGCGGTCAACGCCAGCAGGTGGCGGTGGGTCGCGCGCTGATGACCCAGCCCAAGGTGTTGATGCTGGACGAGCCCACCGCCGGGGTCAGCCCGATCGTAATGGACGAGCTTTTCGACCGCATCATCGAGGTCGCCCGCACCGGCATCCCGATCCTGATGGTCGAACAGAACGCACGCCAAGCGCTTGAGATTGCAGACAAAGGTTACGTGCTGGTGCAGGGCCGGAATGCGTATACGGGGACGGGCAGGGAACTGTTGGCGGATCCCGAAGTGCGCAAGAGTTTTTTGGGGGGGTAACATGGAACAAGAAGTGACCTTTGCCAAAGACGAAGCGACAGCCGAAGATCTTGCTGTCGGAGCAAGACTGTATTTAGAATGCGCAATTGCCGCAGATGACAAAGTAGGAATGCTGCCAGGCTACGAATTGGTCGCACCCTTTCCAGTGATGCAGAATGTTGGTCATGCAATGGAATTGGCAATGAAGTCATGGCTCAAGAAACATGACGTCCCCTACAAAGAACGCAAACACCATTCTCTGGTCGTGCTTTTCTCGAAATGCTTAGAATTGGAGCAACGGCTTGATCGTGGGTTTTCATCTGTTGATACCGGCGCTCTTGAACATCTGAACAATCTCTATGAAGGCATGGTGCTTAGGTATGGACGCGGACCTTCTACTCGAAGAGTGCCGCACTTCGGACCCGTTACGAGCATGGCGCAAGACGTACTGCTTGCTTGCGAAGTGACCGAATTAGAAGCTTACATGGAGGCGGGCTAATGGACCTCATCAACGCCTTCATCACCCTTTCGAACTTCGTCCTGATCCCCGCCATCGCCTATGGCTCCCAACTTGCCCTTGGCGCGCTTGGGGTCACGCTGATCTACGGCATCCTGCGCTTTTCCAACTTCGCCCATGGCGATACGATGGCCTTTGGCACCATGGCGACGATCCTGATCACATGGGGTTTCCAAGCTGCAGGGATCAGCGCCGGTCCTCTGCCCACTGCCCTGCTCGCCCTGCCCTTTGGCATCGCCGTCTGCGCTCTGTTCGTGCTGGCGACCGACCGCGGGGTCTACCGCTTCTATCGCGGGCAAAAAGCGAAACCGATCATCTTCGTCATGGTCTCGCTTGGCGTCATGTTCATCATGAACGGCCTTGTGCGCTTCATCATCGGCCCCGACGATCAGCGTTTTTCGGACGGCGAGCGTTTCATCATCTCGGTTCGAGAGTTCAAGACGCTGACGGGGCTCAAGGAAGGGCTCGCGATCAAGACCACCCAAGGATTGACCGTCATCACCGCTATCATCGTTGTGGCGCTGCTGTTCTACTTCTTGAACCGCACGCGCACCGGCAAATCCATGCGGGCCTATTCGGACAATGAGGATCTGGCGCTACTGTCCGGCATCAACCCCGAGCGGGTTGTCATGGTCACGTGGCTGATCGTGGCGGCACTGGCGACAGTCGCAGGCGTGCTCTATGGCCTCGACAAGTCCTTCAAACCCTTCGTCTATTTCCAACTACTACTGCCCATCTTCGCATCGGCCATCGTGGGGGGCCTCGGCAACCCGCTCGGCGCCATTGCAGGCGGGTTCACCATAGCCTTTTCCGAAGTGATGATCACATATGCCTGGAAAAAGGTCGCAGGTTACGCCCTTCCCGAAGCGTTTGAACCTGCCGGGCTCGCCCAGCTTCTCTCCACCGACTACAAATTCGCGGTCAGCTTCGTGATCCTGCTGATCGTGCTTCTGTTCAAGCCTACGGGCCTCTTCGCGGGGAAATCCGTATGACCGACACGACACGCAACTTTGTTTATTTCGGCTTCATCGCGGCGCTGATCATCGGCACGGGTATGATGACGTCTTGGAACCTTGCCATCACCATCGTCAATTTCGGTCTGATCTCGGCCATCATGGCGCTGGGGGTCAACCTGCAATGGGGGTTCGCGGGCCTGTTCAACGTGGGGATCATGGGATTTGTCGCACTTGGAGGGCTCGCCACTGTGCTGATCTCCATGCCCCCCGTGGGAGAGGCCTGGGCCGCAGGCGGCGTACGGGTGATCCTCGCCCTGATCCACGGAGCCGCGACAATCGTCGGCGCCATTCTCGCCTACAACGCATTGCCCAAGGGAAGAATGCGGGCCATCGGCATGACTGTGATTCTGATTGCAGGGTTCTTTATCTACCGCGCCGTTTTTGACGGCGGTGTGCAGGCGGTTGAGGCGGTGAACCCGGCCAATGCAGGGTACTTGGGCGGCCTTGGCCTGCCCGTGTTGCTGGCATGGCCCGTGGGTGGCCTGCTCGCCGCGGGTGCTGCGTGGATTATTGGTAAAACGGCGCTCGGATTGCGTTCGGACTACCTTGCCATCGCCACTTTGGGGATCGCTGAAATCATCATCGCCGTACTGAAGAACGAGGATTGGCTGGCACGCGGTGTAAAAAACGTTGTCGGCCTGCCCCGCCCCGCGCCCTATGAGATCAATCTGCAGAACAGCGAAACCTTCGTGGAACGGGTGACGAACCTTGGGTTCGATCCCGTCACAGCCTCCACCCTTTGGGTCAAGACCATCTATGCCGGGCTGTTCACGGTCGTTCTGTTGATCCTCTTCATCCTCGCGCAACGCGCCCTCCACTCACCCTGGGGTCGCATGATGCGCGCTATCCGCGACAACGAAGTTGCGGCCGAAGCCATGGGCAAGGACGTCACCGCCCGCCATCTGCAAATCTTCGTGCTCGGCTCGGCTATCTGCGGGATCGCGGGCGCGATGATGACCACACTGGACGGACAGCTGACACCCGGCACCTACCAGCCCCTGCGCTTCACATTCCTGATTTGGGTCATGGTGATCGTGGGTGGATCAGGGAATAACCTTGGTGCTGTGCTCGGCGGTTTCCTAATCTGGTGGCTCTGGGTCATGGTTGAACCCATTGGGCTTTGGGTTATGCAGGTCGTCACCTCTGGTATGGCCGAAGGGTTCTGGCTGCGCGAACACCTGCTCGACAGCGCGGCCCACATGCGACTTTTGACCATGGGGGTTGTCCTGCTTCTGGTGCTACGGTTCAGCCCGAGAGGGTTGATACCGGAGAGGTAACATGCAGCGCACAGCACGCCGAACCGGATGGACGATTGCCGGGCTCGTGCTGCTTTTCGTGCTGATCCAGGGCTTTGTCTGGCATTCCGTATCGCGCGGCGCACTTGGCCTGTCCGGCGACCCGTCTTCCATTGAACGGCTCATCGGGCCGCAGGCCAGTCTTTTGGCCCTGTTCGCCCATATGGTATCGGGTGCGCTTGTGACCTTGCTGTCTGTCGTCCAACTGGCTGGTCCGATCCGTCAACGCTGGCCGCGCGTTCACCGCATGTCGGGCCGCGTTCTGGCCGTGATGGCGTTGCTCACGGGTTTGGGCGGTCTGATCTACATCGCTCTGAGCGGCACAGTTGGCGGGCCGCTGATGTCGGTGGGCTTCGGGGTCTACGGTATACTGATGATCACGGCAGCTGTTCAAACTCCCCGCTTGGCCATAGCCCGCGACTACGCGCGCCACAGGCGCTGGGGCTTGCGCCTGATCGTACTGGGCCTGGGGTCCTGGCTGTACCGTCTGCATTACGGCCTGTGGTATGGGATCACCTGCACGATCGGAGAGCACACTTGCGGCCTTGCCGCCGAACCGGACTTCTCGGGCCTGTTCGACCAGATACAGGTCTTTGCCTTCTACGTGCCTTACCTGCTTGGGCTTGAATGGTGGCTGCGCCGCACGCCAGCTGCTGTCAGAACGTGATATCTGCCGCTACACGCAGATCGCGCAGGGGCCGCACAATATCTATGGATTTCTGATAAAGCGGATGCGCCTTGTACGCCTCCAATGCATCCGTGTCCTTGAACTCGGCATACACAACGACATCTACCTCGTCCGAAAGAGCATCGTTGTGAGTATTCTTCCGAACCGAGATCACATCGGCATGCGGGTTGGCCTCCAGAATGGACAGGC
>NZ_JBYNDP010000078.1:0-18726 GCF_059783535.1 Tateyamaria sp.
CCTTTCAGATGGACCCGATCGGGGCCGTGGACATCAATGCGGACAGCAGTTTCCGCTTGGCGGAAGAGGCGCAGGCCCGGGGACACACCCTGTTTTTCTATTCCCCCGATCACCTTGCCTATCAGGAAGGACGCATAACGGCCCGTGGCCATGACTTCACGGTCCAGCGGGTGCAGGGAGAACACGCACAGTTTGGCCTCGAACAGGAAGTCGACCTGGCCGATTTCGATGTCATATGGCTACGGCAGGACCCGCCCTTTGACATGCACTACATCACCTCGACCCATTTGCTGGATCGTCTGAAAGGGAAGGCACTGGTTGTGAATGATCCGTTCTGGGTCCGGAACTATCCCGAAAAGCTGCTGGTGCTGGATTTCCCAGACCTGACACCACCCACCACGATTGCCCGCGATCTGGATACAATCAAGGCGTTCAAGGCCAAGCATGGCGACGTGATCCTGAAGCCGCTCTACGGCAATGGTGGCGCGGGCGTGTTCCGTCTGGATGCCAATGATCGCAACCTGACCTCGCTCCATGAGCTGTTTACCGGCTTCAGCCGCGAGCCGCTGATCGTGCAAAAGTTCCTGCCAGACGTGTCGAATGGCGACAAGCGCGTGATCCTTGTGGATGGCGAGGCCGTGGGCGCCATCAACCGCGTGCCTGCCGCGGGCGAGACCCGGTCGAACATGCACGTGGGCGGGCGGCCAGAAAAGATCGGCCTGACTGATCGCGATCTTGAGATTTGCGCAGCCATTGGACCCTTACTGAAGGAAAAGGGGCAGGTCTTTGTCGGTATCGATGTGATTGGCGACTACCTGACAGAGATCAACGTGACCTCGCCCACCGGTATCCAAGAGCTGGAACGTTTTGATGGCGTGAATATTGCCGAGAAAATCTGGCAGGCCATAGAGGCGAAGATCGCGTGAGCCTTCTGCGCCCTCTTCTCAACACCTATCTGCGCCTGACGGAAAAGACGCACATGCAGAAGGCGTCCGGACCGGACGCCCTGCGCCGCAGCCTTGAGACCAAGGCGCGCCTGCTTTTTCATGCGCCTCTGTCCATGCGCTTGAAACGTGAGACGCTTGCGGGGGCTGAGGCTCTTTGGGTGACACCTCGAACGGGTGCTGGTCCGCAAGCGACGATTTTGTATTTCCATGGTGGTGGGTACGTGTTCGGATCGCCGCAAACGCACGGTGCCATGGTCGCCGCCTTGGCCAAGCGGTCCGCAGCACGAGCCGTCTTGCCCTGCTATCCATTGGCACCGGAACATCCGTTTCCTGCCGCGCTTGATCACGCGATCGCAGCATATCAAGCCTGCCGTGCGCAGGGTGGTCCTGTCATAATCGGAGGGGACAGTGCCGGTGGTGGCCTGGCCCTGTCACTGCTTGCCCATTTGTTGATGAAGGGGGAACCGACTCCGGATGCAATGTTTGCGTTCTCTCCGCTCACCGACTTGACCTTTTCGGGGGCAAGCATTCGCGACAATGCCCAGTCGGATGTCGTTTTGCCGGCTGAACGGGCAAGTGAGATGTTGCAGATGTACCTGAACGGAGAAGATGCCACCAATCCGCTGGCCAGTCCCTTGTTTGCCGACTTTACCGGTGCGCCACCAATTTGGATCACGGCAGGGGACACAGAAATCCTGCTGGATGACAGCCGTCGTGTTGTTGAGCGGATGCAGGGGCAAGGTGTCGATGTGACTTATGTAGAGGAACACGATCTGCCGCACGTCTGGCCCCTGTTCCACAACACGCTGCCCGAGGCGCGGCAGACCCTCAACGGATTGGCCGCCTGGATCAAAGCTCAGACAGGCACGAGGGCTGGGACGCGGTAGCTGACCGCCTCAGCCACGTGTGGTTTGCGCACATCTTCTGACCCGTCGAGGTCGGCAATGGTCCGGGCAACACGCAATACGCGGTGATATCCACGCGCCGACAACCCGAACCGATCCGCGACCTTGGTGAGCAAGTCGCGCCCCTCGGCATCAGGGGCGGCATATTCATCCAGTGCGGCACCGCTCAGATCCGCATTGCTGCGCATTCCCGTATCGGCCAAGCGTGTGCCTTGCAGCTGGCGTGCGGCATGGACCCGCGCAGCGACCGTGGCAGAGCTGTCGCCGGATGCTGGCAGGTCAAGGTCCGAATAGGTGACCGGTGGCACATCGACCCGCAGATCGAACCGATCCATGAGCGGGCCGGAAATGCGCCCCATATAGTCCTCTCCGCAGGCCGGTGCGCGACCACAGGCGCGAGACGCGTCCGATAGGTAGCCGCATTTGCAAGGGTTCGCGGCAGCCACCAGCATGAACCGGCAGGGATATTTGATGTGGTTGTTGGCGCGGGCCACCATGACCTCCCCCGTCTCAATCGGTTGGCGCAGCGTTTCAAGAACGGTGCGCGGGAACTCGGGGAACTCGTCCATGAACAGCACGCCGTTGTGGGCCAGCGACACCTCACCCGGCTTGGCCCCACGTCCGCCGCCGATTATGGCTGCCATGGAAGCGGTGTGGTGCGGTTCGCGGAACGGGCGATCCATTGAAATGCCACCTGCATCCAGCAATCCAGCGAGCGAATGGATCATCGAGGTTTCAAGTGCCTCCATCGCCGACAGCGGCGGCAGGATGCCGGGCAGGCGTGCGGCCAGCATCGACTTACCGGACCCTGGCGTGCCGACCATCAGGAAATGGTGCCGCCCGGCAGCGGCCACTTCCATGGCACGCTTGGCGCGTTCCTGTCCTTTCACATCGCGCAGATCAGGCAGGCCGGTACCACTGGCAATCTGTCCCGCCTTTGCCGGTTCCAGCGGGACCTGCCCCGTGTAGTGTCGTACCACGTCACCAAGAGAGGCCGCGGCGATCACCTTGGTCGCGTCGACCCAAGCCGCTTCTGCCCCCGATCCTGCGGGGCACAGCAACCCGCGGTCCTGTTCTGCGGCAGCCATAGCGGCGGGTAGTGCACCCAGCACGGGCACAAGAGTACCGTCCAGCGACAGCTCGCCAAGGGCGACGGTCCCTTCCACCGTATCCTCTGGCAGGATGCCGAGCGTGGCCAACAGGGCCAAGGCGATAGGCAGGTCGAAATGCGATCCTTCCTTGGGCAGGTCTGCGGGGGACAGGTTAATCGTAATCCGCTTTGACGGCAGCGCGATGGACATGGCCGTCAGCGCAGCGCGAACCCGGTCTCGGGCCTCGGACACAGCCTTGTCCGGCAAACCGACAATGGAAAAGGCGGGCAAGCCCGGGGTCATGGCGCACTGCACCTCAACCTCGCGGGCATCGACACCCTGAAATGCAACTGTATAGGCCCGTGCGACCATAACCATCTCCCTCACTCTTAGTTAACGGTTACGGGGGCTTGGTTTACGATTGGTTAAAGTGTGCTTGCTGGTGGGATCGCGCCGGGTCTGATAGAGTGCGGCATGACGCGAGACTTGCGCGAACTGATTGAACGGCAGATCCAGAAGGCGCGTCTTGATGGCCAACTCGATGGTTTGGAGGGCGAAGGCAATCCGCTGCCTGACCGGCCCGAAGATGCCTTGACGGATGCTGGTGACGCGGTCGGGTTTCGGATCATGGCTTAAGCCGGTGTCGTTCCCGAAGAGATACAGATCAAACAGGCGCTGGCCGAGCGGCGCGCGCGCCTCGCGCGCCTGACCGATCCTGAAGCGCGCAAGGAAGCGATGACGGAGCTCGCGCGATTGGAATTGCGCTACAATATCGCCCGCGAAGCCCGCCAGAAGTTCATGCGCTAGGCCACTCTGTCGTGGGTAAACCCATGTCGTAAGGAAACGGGTCGTACACCGTTTTCTGCCCCTCTGCTCGCCACGCCTCGAATGCCGGATCGGCGACGGTAGCCACGCAGTACGTTCGTGCCATTTCGGATACGGTCAGGTCATAGCCAACGATCCGCGCGCATACCGGGGCATAGAACACATCGGCCAGCGAATAGGCACCAAACAACCACGGGCCATCTATCTTGAACTTGGCGGCATGGCGCCAAAGGGTTTCGATCCGGTCCAGATCGGTCCGGACCGCCTCCGATACCTCGAAACCTATGTTTACATGTTGCAACTGCATGGGGCAGGCGCCGCGCAAGGCGGTGAAACCCGATGCCATCTCGGCACAAAGCCACCGGGCGGTGGCGCGGGCGGCGGCGTCCTTGGGCCACAGGCCCGCATCCGGGTTCTGTTCGGCCAAAGTCTCGGCCATGGCGATGCTTTCGCCCACCACCGTTCCGTCCGGCAGTTTCAACGTGGGCACCAAACGCGCAGGGGCCAGCGGCGCCAGGTCATCCGCCATGGTGCCGGAATACAATCCAATCATGTGGGTGCGGTAGGGCAGGCCGAATTTCTCTAGCATGAGCCAACCGCGCAGCGACCAACTCGAAAAGGTTCGGTCGCCGATGTAAAGGTCGTAAGTCATGCGCGGAGGCTAGGCCGCGGCACGTGCCTTTGCCCAACGGTGATTTGTGGGGGGACACATCACGGCGCGTGATTGATGACCTCTGCCTTTCCGGTTGCCCGGTTGAGGGTGGTCACGGACAGTGGGTCGATCTTTTGGGCCAGCACGTCATGCGCAGTGATACCCAGTACTGCCTGTACTTGGGTCAAGATCACACCAAAATGAGCAACGGCAATGATGTGACGACCAGGATGTGCAGTTTCGATCCGGCGAACTGCCATTGCCACGCGGGCGGCGGAGGCATTCCAGCTTTCTCCACCCGGTGGGGCGTGATCACCGGGCGTTTCCCAATAGGCGCGGCTCAGATCGGGGTGCCAGTCCGCCACCGTTGAAAAATGCACGCCGTCCCATGTACCGAAGTGAAATTCGCGTAAGGCTGGGTCATGAGGCAGGCGCGTGCGCGCGCCTTGTAATGCTGTTGCTGTGTTTATGGACCGGGTCAGGTCAGACGAGATGACTAGGGCATCGTCGGGCAGATGGGTCGCCAGCCGGGAAATGGCGCCAGTGTCGCCCAGATCGGCATCGACATCCCGCCAGCCTGTAAACGTATTTTGATGGGTCGGTCCATGCCGCACCCAGTGCCACGTGGTCATGGCGCCTCCCCCTTGCGCAGTTGCGGCAGACCGGCCAGCACATGCCACACGGTGTCCGCTTGCGCAGCCAAGGCGATGTTCAGGCGCCCCTGTGCCTCGCGGAACCGGCGGGCGAGGGCGTTCTCGGGCACAATGCCCTGACCAACCTCGTTTGACACGACAACAACAGGGGCCGGGCAATCGGCAAGTGCGGCCAGCAGATCGGTCTGGGCCGCGCCAACGTCTGCCTCATCCATCATTAGGTTGGTCAGCCACATGGTTGCGCAATCCAACAACACGGACTGCTCCGGGGTCGCGCTGCGCAGCCCATCCTCGACCCCATCCGACGCGTCGATTGTCGTCCACTCAGCCCCGCGCCGTGCTTTGTGCAGATCGACCTTGGCCTGCATCTCTTGATCCCAAATACGTGATGTCGCGAGGTAGACCGGCGTTAACCCACTGTTAAGGATCAGAGATTCCGCCCATTGCGACTTTCCCGAAGCCGCTCCACCTAGAACGAGTGTCGTGTTGGGCAACATTTTTTCGTCTCACGAGTGAACCAATCGCGGGTTCGACCCGTATCCATATCAAGTGCGCAAAACAAGCATAACCATCCAGGGGGATGACTACATGGCATTGGATAATGTTCGAGACATGTCTCTATCGCGCACGGCGATGAAAGCCGAGTTGCTGGATGCAGAGACGGAACTGCGGCTTGCATATGCCTGGCGAGACGAGCGGGACGAGGCGGCGCTTCACCGCCTGATCACGGCCTATATGCGGCTGGCGATCTCGATGGCGTCTAAGTTCAAACGCTACGGCGCGCCGATGAATGATTTGATCCAAGAAGCAGGCCTTGGCCTGATGAAGGCAGCGGACAAGTTCGACCCTGACCGAGGCGTGCGATTTTCGACATATGCGGTCTGGTGGATCAAGGCGTCTATCCAGGACTACGTGATGCGCAACTGGTCGATGGTGCGGACCGGTTCGACCAGCAGCCAGAAATCCCTTTTCTTCAACATGCGCCGTGTGCAGGCCCGGCTCGAACGCGAAAGCGCGGCTGCAGGGGAGACATTGGACAAACACCAGCTGCGCCAGATGATCTCGACCGAGATTGGCGTGCCCCTGCACGATGTCGAAATGATGGAAGGGCGCCTGTCGGGGTCGGATTACTCGTTGAACGCTACCCAATCTGTCGATGACGAAGGCCGCGAATGGATCGACGCACTGGAAGATGACAGTGCTCAGGCAGCGGAAACTGTCGAGCATGAGCATGACACCGAACAGTTGCGCGAATGGCTCCTGACTGCGTTGAACGGATTGAATGAACGCGAGCGGTTCATCGTGCGCGAGCGCAAGCTGCGCGAAGACCCAAGGACGCTGGAAAGTCTCGGGCAGGAACTGAGCTTATCGAAAGAGCGTGTACGCCAGCTTGAGGCGGCGGCGTTCACAAAGATGCGCAAGGCACTGGAAAACCAAAGCCGCGAGGTCCATCATTTCCTCGTATGAGGACCTTAATAAAACGCATCACTCTTGCCGCCGTTGCGACCCTGTCGACGGCGGCATTTCTATTTGCGGCAACCGATTGGTCCGACTTTTCAGGTGACGTGCTGATCATGGGTGAGTTGCACGACAACCCGCAGCACCACGCTGAACAGGCAAACGCGGTACAGGTCATTCAGCCAAAGGCGGTTGTCTTTGAAATGCTGACGCCAGATGAGGCGCAGTCATTGTCGGAAATACCCCGTGACCCCGGCGCAATGCGCGACGCAACCGATCGCGTCCAGTGGTCCAACATCGCAGACTACGCAGACATTCTGGCCGTCAGTCCAGTCATCGTTGGTGCAGCCCTGTCGCGCGAGGATATGCGCGCTGCCTTCAGCTCTGGCGCGGCAGAGGTATTCGGCACGGGCGTAGATATCTACGGCCTGACCGATCCCCTGCCAGAAGACGAACAGGCCATCCGTGAACTCAACCAGTTCGATGCCCATTGCGAAGCCATGCCGCTGGAGATGATGGGCGGCATGGTCGAGGCACAGCGCCTGCGCGACGCCGCCTTCGCCCGGTCTGTGATCGAGGCGCTGGAGACCTATGGCAGCCCGGTGGTGCTGATCACCGGCAACGGGCATGCAAGACTTGATTGGGGTGTGCCTGTGTACCTGATGCGCGCGCGCCCAACATTGTCCGTCACATCCATTGGGCAGGGCGAACGCCAAGAGCCGCCGGACGGCGTGTTTTCCTGGACGCTGAATGGCGCGGCCTCCCCAGACCGCGACGACCCTTGCGCTGTATTCAATCAATGACCTGACGCTGCCTCTTCCCTGTTTCGAAAAACCCCGGCGGTGAGGCCGCATGTCGAGGAGGCTAGCCCCCTGACATCCGAAGGGCTGGTTCTTGGTGCTGTGTCCGCCTATGGTCACGGCGAAGACAGCCAGCCGGACACGCTATCATGCTGCAAGACAAACGAATTCTGCTCATCCTGACAGGTGGGATCGCAGCCTATAAAGGGCTCGACCTGATCCGCCGCCTACGCGAACGCGGCGCTGCGGTCACACCTGTTCTGACCCACGCGGCTGAGCAATTTGTGACCCCCTTGTCGGTTTCTGCCCTTGCCGGAGAAAAGATCTACCGCGACCTCTTCGACCTCACGGACGAGGCCGAGATGGGGCACATCCAGCTTTCCCGCTCCGCTGATCTGATCCTCGTCGCTCCTGCCACAGCGGACATCATCGCAAAGATGGCGCAGGGCCGCGCGGATGATCTGGCGTCGACGCTACTTTTGGCGACCGACACACCGGTGATGATCGCGCCAGCGATGAATGTCCGTATGTGGGATCACCTAGCGACGCAACGCAATCTGGCCCAGGTTGCGAAGGATGGTGTTGCCGTGGTCGGTCCCAATGACGGCGACATGGCCTGCGGCGAATACGGGCCCGGCCGCATGTCCGAACCACTTGAAATCGTCGCGGAGGTCGAAACGCATTTTGGTCCCAAGCCTCTGACGGGCAAGCATGTGCTCGTGACATCTGGCCCAACCCATGAACCGATTGACCCAGTGCGCTACATCGCCAACCGCTCTTCCGGAGCGCAAGGCGCCGCTGTCGCGAACGCGCTGGTTTCACTGGGGGCCGATGTGACCTTTGTCACTGGCCCGGCGGATGTTGCCGCCCCCGCAGGCGCGCGTGTTGTACCCGTACAGACAGCACAAGAGATGAAAGCGGCTGTTGACGCGGCCCTGCCCGCCGATGCGGCTGTATTTGCCGCCGCCGTCGCGGATTGGCGCGTGGCGGCAGCCAGTGACCGCAAGCTCAAGAAGTCGAAGGACGGGTTGCCAGTGCTGGAATTTGCCGAGAACCCGGACATTCTGGCCGGTGTGTCACAGATGACGAACGGAAGACCCGGGCTGGTCGTCGGCTTTGCTGCAGAAACAGATGATGTAGAGGCCCACGCCACTGCCAAGCGTGCCCGCAAAAGCTGCGATTGGATCGTGGCAAATGATGTGTCTCCCGAAACAGGCATCATGGGCGGGTCAGAGAATGCCGTGATCCTGATCACCGAAGAGGGCGCTGATCCATGGCCGCGCATGTCCAAGGCCGAGGTGGCGAAACGCCTCGCTCAGCGGATCGCAGATGCGCTGACGTGAAGGCTACACCCACTGGCAGCAGTCGGACTTGAGTTTATTTGGCAAGGTGAAGATGAGCAGAGTTGCATTGAAAATCATGCGCGTCGCGGGGGCGGACCCGGCGATTGCCTTGCCCGCCTATGAGACAGATGGTGCGGCGGGTGCAGACCTCCGCGCCAATCTCCGTGACGGCCAGACCGTGACACTCGCACCAAGCGAACGCGCATTGATCCCGACCGGGCTGGCGATGGCGATACCGCAAGGGTTCGAGGTGCAGGTGCGCCCGCGCTCCGGTCTTGCGCTGAAGCATGGCATCGCGCTGGTCAACAGCCCGGGCACGATCGACAGCGACTATCGGGGCGAGGTGGGGGTGATCCTTCTCAATACTTCAGACCAGCCGTTCGACGTGACCCATGGCATGCGGATCGCGCAGATGGTGCTGGCCCCTGTCGTACAGGCCGCGTTCGACGTGGTTGATACGCTGGACGACACCGCCCGCGGTGCGGGCGGCTTTGGTTCCACGGGGCGCGGCTGATGCTTCTGGTCTTTGTGCTGGCTGGGGTGTTGTGGGGCATCGGCGCCATGATGAACACGCCGCGCAAGGCGCGGTGGCTGATGATCGGGCTGCTCTACGTTGTGGTTCTGGCCATTCAGGTGGCTTTGCCTGCCGGACACCCGCTGCGCATGGCGACCGGCGAAAGTCCGGCGCTGTGGCTGATTGTGGGCGGCTTTGCCGCCATCGCCGTTGGCTACCGGGCCGTCCTGCGCAAGCTCCGCAGCCATGCCGAGGTGACGGAGGCCAAGGCGACGCCGCCCGAGACACAAGACGGGCCGTTCACCGACACCGAACTCAACCGCTATGCCCGCCACATCGTGCTGCGTGAGGTGGGCGGCGTTGGTCAGAAACGGCTCAAGGACGCAAAGGTTCTGGTGGTCGGGGCAGGGGGGCTTGGCGCGCCGGTCCTGCAATACCTCGCCGCTGCCGGGGTCGGGACCATCGGCGTGATCGACGACGACACGGTTGAAAACACCAACCTGCAGCGCCAGACCATCCACACGGATGACCGGATCGGGATGCCCAAGGTCTTTTCCGCTCAGGCCGCGATGGAAGCGCAGAATCCCTTTGTCACGGTGCGCCCTTATCACCGCCGCTTGACCGATGACGTGGTGGACGACCTTGTGGCCGAATATGAACTGGTGATCGACGGCACCGACAATTTCGACACCCGCTACCGCGTCAACGCCGCCGCCGTACGTGCGGGCGTCCCCCTGATCTCGGGCGCGCTGACGCAATGGGAAGGGCAGGTGAGTGTCTTCGACCCGGCTCATGACGCCCCCTGCTACCGCTGCATATTTCCCGAAGCACCCGCCGCCGAACTGGCACCGAACTGTGCCGAGGCCGGGGTGATTGGCCCCTTGCCCGGCGTGGTTGGTTCGATGATGGCGGTGGAAGCGATCAAGCTGATCACGGGCGCGGGCACTCCGCTCCGGGGCGAGATGGTGATCTACGACGCGCTCTACGGTGAAAGCCGCAAGATCACGCTGGCCCGCCGAAAAGACTGTGAAACCTGCGCCGGGGTGGTGGCCGGGTGAACCCCGCCCTACATCGGTCGTCAAAGGAGATCTGCCCATGACCAACGTGCTGCTTGCCGACTGGGACACCCCGTTCCAGATCGCCCCCTTTGATGCCATTTCGGACGACGATTTTGCCCCGGCGCTCGACATCGCATTGGACGCCCATAAGGCCGAGATCGACGCCATTGCCAGCAGTGATGCCGCACCCACATTCGCCAATGTGATCGAGGCGCTTGAGGCGGCGGGCGATGGCTTGGAAAAGGTGTTGGGCACGTTCTTTACGGTCGTGGGGGCGGACAGCAATCCACAGCGCGAGGCGCTGCAACGGGACTTCTCTCCCAAGCTGGCGGCGCACTTTGCCGAGATTTCCAGCAACAAGGCGCTGTTTGCCCGCATTGCCGCCGTGTGGGACGCCCGCGACGATCTGGACCTGACAGACGAACAGGCCCGCGTGCTGATGCTGACCCACCGCAACTATGTCCGGTCCGGTGCCGCCCTTGAAGGCGCGGATGACACCCGCATGAAAGAGATCAAGGGACGATTGGCCGAACTGGGCACCGCCTTCACCCAGAACCTGCTGGCAGATGAAAGGGACTGGTACATGGCATTGAGCGAAGGCGATATGGCAGGCCTGCCGGCTTTCGTCGTCGATGCGGCCCGGGCTGCGGGCGAAGAGAAAGAGGCTGGCGGCCCGGTTGTCACTCTGTCCCGGTCGATCATCGTGCCCTTCCTGCAATTCTCGACCCGCCGTGACCTGCGCGAGAAAGCCTATCGCGCGTGGACGGCGCGCGGGGCCAATGGTGGCAAGACGGACAACCGCGCCATCGCCGCCGAGATCCTGAAGCTGCGCGAGGAACGGGCCAAGCTGCTGGGCTACGACAACTTTGCCAACTTCAAGTTGGAAACCGAGATGGCCAAGACGCCCGAGGCCGTGCGCGATCTGCTGATGGCCGTGTGGGAACCGGCCAAATCACAGGCCAACGCGGATGCCTGGGTGCTGGAACAAATGCTGCATCAGGACGGCATTGATGGCCCACTGGAACCCTGGGACTGGCGCTTCTATGCGGAAAAACGACGCAAAGAACTGCATGATCTCGATGAGGCAGAGGTGAAGCCGTACTTCCAACTCGACCGGATGATTGATGCATCTTTCGACTGTGCGACGCGCCTGTTCAACCTCAACTTCAAACCGCTCGACATCCCGCTCTACCACCCGGATTGCCGCGCGTGGGAGGTTACGCGAGAGGGTGAGCACGTGGCCGTGTTCATCGGCGACTATTTTGCACGCGGTTCAAAACGGTCGGGGGCGTGGTGCTCGGCCATGCGCAGCCAGGCCAAACACCCCAAACCGCAAACGCCCATCGTCATCAACGTGTGCAACTTCGCCAAGGGCGATCCGGCGCTCCTGTCCTATGACGATGCGCGTACATTGTTCCACGAGTTTGGTCATGCGCTGCATCAGATGCTGTCAAACGTGACCTACGAGTCGATCAGTGGTACTTCGGTTGCCCGCGATTTTGTCGAACTGCCCAGCCAGCTTTATGAACACTGGTTGGAGGTGCCGCAGGTGCTGCATGAGTTTGCGACCCATGCTGAGACCGGGGAGGCGATGCCGCAAACCCTGCTCGACAACGTGCTGGCCGCAGCGACCTATGACATGGGGTTCCAGACGGTGGAATATGTTGCCTCGGCCCTTGTCGACCTCGACTTCCATGACGGGGATGCCCCGGCCGATCCGATGCAGAAACAGGCCGAGGTGCTGGAGCGCCTTGAGATGCCGCACGCCATCGGGATGCGCCATGCCACGCCGCATTTTGCCCACGTCTTTGCAGGCGACGGATATTCGTCTGGCTACTACAGCTACATGTGGTCCGAGGTGATGGATGCGGACGCCTTTGCCGCCTTCGAAGAAGCGGATGGACCGTTCGATCCTGAAAAGGCTGCAGCACTTGAGGAACATATCCTCAGCACCGGTGGCAGTGTGGATGCCGCTGATCTCTACATAGCATTCCGGGGCCGCTTGCCGGGTGTAGACGCGCTGCTCAAAGGGCGGGGGCTCGCCGCGTGAAGCGCCGGCCCTAGTCCCGCTTAGCCGCGAACCACCAATGCTGGTGTCATGACCGTACTTGGTAGATGTTATGATGGCGGTGAAAACCGTTGGGCTGATGGAGATGACTTGACGTGGATATCACGGACCGCTTGCCGAAACCGCAAGGAACGCATGTGGTTCCAAGTGCGGGGAGTGAGCCATGCTGAAGGGAAACTGCCATTGCGGTCAGGTGAGCTGGACCTTTGAGACAGGGCCAACCTCTGTCACAGCGTGCAATTGCACGATCTGTCGGCGCTATGGTGCCTTGTGGGCCTATGGGTATTTGCATCACGAAATTCAGACGAAGGGGCACACTGAAACCTACACGCGCGCGGATAGCGGTGACATCGTTTTTCATTTCTGCCGCGATTGCGGGTGTGTGACACACTACGTCGCGCGCGACCCGAACGAAGATGGGCGCAAACAATCTGCGGTGAATGTCCGGATGTCCGATCTTGAAGCGGTCAGCGCACTTCCAATTCGCCACTTTGACGGGTGCGACAGCTTCACCGCACTGGCAAGCGACGGACGAACGGTGAAGGATCTATGGTTTTAAGACGTGCCCGATTGAGCGGATACGCCGTGGTCAAGCAGCCCTGAGGCTACAGTATACAATCCTGTGCGATCCCGGATGGATTTTCGGTTTCCCAAGTCGCGCCTTCAGAGAGGGAAACCCGTACCCAAGCGATGCGCAGGTGCACAGGCTGATCCCGGTTTCCCCGTGGATCAACGTTAACTCGTCTGTCTCGAACACAATGTGGAACCCTCGTGTTTCCAATGCGTTGACCAGCTCGGGCCAGTCTTCCACTGCTTCAAAGACGGGACCGACAAAACAGGCCAGTGCCACGGCCGTTTCACAATCCAACGCGCTTTCGCTTTCTCCGCGGTTCCGTAGTGCCCAGACATTTGGTGTCACGCGGTGCTGATAAGCCGTTTGCCCAAGGGGGGCGTGTTGCACGTCGTCGGCATATGGCTGGTCAGAAAAGTTGAAACTATCAAACATGGTCTTTGCCCTTCTATGCTCCGGTATCTCTCCCAAAGAGCATGACGGGACGGGGTGAAAAGAATTCCGCAAACAAATGAAAGCCGCCTAAATTCGGAATGAGCAGCGCGTTACCGCAATGCGCGAACACTCAGGCTGAAGTGGCAGTCTGTGCAAGCCGCTTTCAGTCGTGCATAGCTGGCCAAAAAGACGGTTCAGTACCCTGCTGATCGGTCCACAAGGTACAAGAATGGCTCCCCGGCCTCGCCCCGGCGGATGTTCTCGGCAACGGTCTTGCTGGAATAGGCCGCGCGGGTCTCTGACGCCACATGCGGTGTCACCGTGACGCGCGGGTGGGTCCAATACCGGTGATCTGCGGGCAGGGGTTCGACACGAAACACGTCCAGCGTTGCATGATCAATGTGGCCCGTGTTCAAGGCCGCCAGCAACGCTTCGTCATCGATCAATGGGCCGCGTCCCGGGTTCAGGATGCGCGCACCTTCGGGCATCAAGGCCAGCGTGCGGGCGTTCAGAGTGTTCTCGGTTGCCGGGGTCTTGGGCAAGAGCAGAACGCAGTAATCTGCCATGCTGAGCGCCTGATCCAGCCCACCCGCACCGGAGAGGCATGTGATGCCGGGTATGTCCTTTTGGGACCGGCTCCAACCCGTCACGGCAAAGCCCAGTCCAGCCAGCGCCGTGGCGCAGGCAGCACCTAACTCACCCAGTCCCAGCACAGTGACGCGCGTGTCAAAGGACAGCGGCGGAGCCTTTGGTTCCCACGTGCCGGGGGCAGCGTTGATATGCGCATCCATGCCCAAATGCAGGCGCAGGATATGACCAGTTACCCATTCGATCATCCCCTGTGTCAGCGCAGGATCAACCATACGTGCCAGCGGCAGGTGCAGGGTCGGATTGCCGACGATGGCCTCGACCCCGGCCCACAGGTTCAACACCGCCTTGGCACGGGTGAACGGGGTGAAATCCTTCACTTCGGAATTGGGGGCATAGACGATGTAGTCGACCTGATCGGTTGGGATGTCGGTCGCGATATGGGCGTCGACGCCGACGGCGGCGACCTCTTTGCGCAAAGGCACTTCGTATTCGGTCCAGCGATCTTCGGTGGCGGCAAACAGGACATTCACGCTCATGTGGCAAAAGCCTCGTCCAGGTCAGCCATGCCCTTAATCTCGATCGGGTTGCCGGACGGGTCGGTAAAGAACATGGTGCTCTGTTCGCCCGGCTGCCCTTCGAACCGTATCTGCGGGGACAAGATGAAATCGACACCCTCGGCCATCAGCCTGTCGGCCAGCGCGCGCCAGTCAGACATGGGCAAGACAGCCCCGAAATGGGGCATGGGTACATCGTGGTCCCCGACTTTGCCTGTTGGGGCGCTGTCAAACGGTTTGCCCAGATGGCAGCTGAGCTGGTGGCCAAAGAAATCGAAATCCACCCAGGTGTCCGTGCTGCGCCCCTCGGCACAGCCCAGCAGATCACCATAGAACGCGCGGGTCGCATCCAGATCGGTCACGTTGAAGGCAAGGTGAAACAGGGCCATGGGCATCTCCGCGTCAAAGTCGTTCGGGTGTCGGTGTAGCGTTGAAGAGGGTGAATGCAAAACCGCGTCTTGTGATGCTGCCCACATGGATCCGCGATGGGTCCCTCAGGTGGCGACCTTTTCCAAATACGCCTTCAGCCTTTCGTGTGGGGTGCCGTGATCGGACAGCATCGTGGATGTCCATGCACGCGTTTCAAATGTCACGATTTCCATCTCCCAAACGCAGCCAAAGACCTCCGTCTTGCCCGTGTCAAAGCGTGTGGGGTCGTCCCAAGGGGCGCGCAGCTGATCAATATGCGCCAACACGCTGCCCCACTGCCAATAGAACACCGGTGATACCACGGCGGTCTCGGCAAAGTGGGTCAACTGAAAGCCGACGCCATGGTTGCCATCGGCATCGTCCAATGTGCCAGCCTTTGGCAGGCGATCAAAGGCGGCGGCGGTTGCAGCCGCTGCAATCTCGTCCGAGAAGGCACGCCCGTCGGCCAGAATGGCGTACCGCTTCAGCTGCCATCCTGCGGAGTGTTCGAGGTCCAACGGCAGCACAGTCCGCGCGCGAAACGGATCAAGATGATGCACGATCAGTGCCCCTGTCGGGGTCGATGCACATGCGCGCTTTGGGCAAGGCCAAAGGCCAGCATCAGAACCAGCATCGCTGATCCGCCATAGCTGACCAGCGGCAGGGGCACGCCCACAACCGGCGCCAGGCCCATGACCATCGACATGTTGACGGCAAAGAACAGGAAAAAGTTCAAAGCGATGCCAAGGATCAGCAGTGACGAAAACCGGTCCTTGTTGGCGAGTGCCGAGACGACGCAGAACAGGATGATCAGGGCATAAAGGAACAGCAGCGAAAACGCCCCGATGAACCCAAACTCTTCGGCGAGAGTGGTAAAGATGAAGTCAGTGTGCTTTTCCGGCAGGAAGTTCAGCCGCGACTGCGTGCCCTGCATAAAGCCCCTTCCCGTCCAGCCACCTGATCCCAGCGCGATCTTGGACTGCGTGATGTGGTAACCCGCCCCCAGCGGGTCCGAGGCCGGATCAAGGAACGTATCGATCCGCCTGTACTGATAGTCCTTCAGCAACTGCCATTCGGTGCCACGGAACTGGAAGACGGCTGTAATCAGGCCCACGCCCGCGCCGATCACGGCGGCGAAATAGGCCCAGTGCACACCCGCGACAAACATCATCCCGCCGCCGGCTGCCAGCAGCAGGATCGACGTGCCCAGATCAGGTTGACGCAACACCATCGCCACAGGCAGCAGGATCAGCACAACAGGGATGAGCACCCAGAACGGGCGCGATTTCTTGTGGCTGGGCAACCAGTCGTAATAGGCGGCCAGGATCATCACCAGCGTGACCTTGGCCAGTTCCGACGGCTGCAGCCGCATGAAACCCAGATCAATCCATCGCTGCGCGCCCTTGCCGACAGACCCGAACAATTCAACGCCCAAAAGCAACAGCAATGTCCCCGCGAACGCGACACCAGCCATGTTGCGCCAGAACCAAATGGGCACCATCGCCACGACCAGCATCAGAACAAAGCCCATAGCAAAGCGTTTCATCTGCGGCTCGGCCCATGGGCTGAACGAGCCACCCGCAACAGAGAAAAGCATGAGGAAGCCAACGCCCGCCACAGCAGCCAGAAGCAGGGCGAGGGGCCAGTTCAGGAACAGGATTTTGCGTGGCCCCGTGGGGACATGTTTGACCGTGTATTCAAGATAACTCATGCCTGATCGCTTCCCGCGATATTGGCGACGGGTTGCATACCGCGCAGCATCTGCTGCTGCGTTTCGATGCGGCCACGATCCTTGGTCGGGTAGGCCTCAAGCGGGGGCTCACCTTCGTAGAGCGCTTGCAATGTTATGTCCCGGGCAATTGGGGCCGCCGCCTTGGACCCGCCACCGCCATGCTCGACCACAACGGCCACCGCGTATTTAGGATCCTCATAGGGCGCGAAATTCACGAACAGCGCATGGTCTCGGCGTTCCCATGGCAGGTCCTCGTTCCGGACCACGCCCGCGCGCCGTTCGGCGGCGGTGATGTTGCGCACCTGGCTGGTGCCGGTCTTGCCCGCCATGCGCACCGCATCTTCGATGATGCGGCTGCCATAGGCTGTGCCGCGCCGGTCATTGACCACCGCGTACATCGCACGGCGCATCTTGCGCAGGTTGTTTTCGTTCATCCCGAGGCTTTCGCCCTCACCAGAAGGTTGTTCAATCCCGTCGATGGTCTTGATCAGGCGCGGTTTGACGGCCATGCCCGATGCCAGCCGCGCCGTCATCACAGCAAGCTGCAGGGGCGAGGCGAGCATGAAGCCCTGGCCGATCGAGGCATTCACGGTGTCACCCACAACCCAGCTTTGATCATGCACGCGTTGCTTCCAGTCCTTGGTCGGCGTCAGACCTTTGGCCACCGCTGACATGGGGATATCGTGGCGTTCGCCGAGCCCAAATCGGTTGGCCATGGCGGTGATCTTTTCAATCCCGACCTTAACGGCAAGGTCATAGTAATAGACGTCGCACGACCGTTTGAGCGATGTTTCCAGATCGACCCAACCATGCCCTGCGCGTTTCCAGCAATGGAACCGGCGCCCGCTGACTGTCAGGTGGCCGGGGCAATAGACTGTTTCGTCTGGGCCAATCAGCCCTGCTTCGAGTGCGGCCATGGCGGTGATCATCTTGAACGTCGATCCGGGCGGATACGTGCCCTGCACCGTTTTGGACGCGAGGGGGCGATACTTGTTTTCGGTCAGAGCCTTGTAGTCGCGGCTGGAAATGCCTCGCACGAACAGGTTCGGGTCAAAGGTTGGTGCTGATGCAATCGCCATCAAATCGCCAGACCGGACGTCCATGACAACTGCACTGGCGCTTTCGCCACTCAGACGTGCCTGCACATAGCTTTGCAACTTGGCGTCGACGGTCAGTTGCATATCGGACCCGGCGATACCTTCCTGTCGGTCCAACTCGCGCATCACCCGGCCCGCGGCGTTGACCTCGACCCGGCGAGCACCCGCTTTGCCGCGCAGGTTCTCTTCGACTTTGGCCTCGACGCCGACCTTCCCGATCTGGAACCGGGGGATACGCAGCAATTGGTCCGGGTCCTCGATCCGCTCCAGATCGTAGTCGCTGACCGGTCCGACATAGCCCAGCACGTGGGCATAGTCTGACCCCAGCGGGTACACGCGGCTCAGGCCCACTTCGGGTGTCACACCGGGCAGGGCCGGGGCGTTGACGCTGACGCGGCTCAGATCTTCCCAGCTGACTTCGTCAGCAAAGGTGATGGGCAGGAAGGGGGCCGAGCGTTTCATCTCGGCCATTGCCCGTTCCACCTCGTCCGGATCAAGCGAGACGAGATTGCCGAGGCTTTGAACCACCTCTTCGACCTCACCCGCATCTTCGCGCACGATAACGATACGGTAGCTTGGAACATTGCGGGCCAAGGGCACACCGTTGCGGTCAAAGATTTCGCCACGTGACGGCGGGATAAGCCGGATGTTGATCCGGTTTTCTTCGGCGAGCAGGCGGAACTGGTCAGCCTGATCGACCTGAAGGAACTGCATGCGCGCGCCAAGTGCGCCGACAAAGGCCAGTTGCACCCCACCCAGGATGGCCGCGCGGCGCGTGACCAGACGGTGGTTTGCCTCGGTATCGATGCGGGGCCGTTTCATGACCTTACCCCCTTGCCGTCAATGTCGCCGGGTGTTGGTTTGCGCACACCCATCAACAGGTGAGTGACTGCGACGACCACCGGATAGGCTATGGCCGTCACGACGATCTGGATCAGAGCTGGGCCAAGTTGCGGGACTTCGACCAGAAAAATGGCCAGTGCGAGCCGGTAGGCGATGCCGATGCCCACGATCCAGAGCACGG
>NZ_JBYNDP010000217.1:0-3948 GCF_059783535.1 Tateyamaria sp.
GCCTCCCGAAGACAGTGCTCTACCAGGCTGAGCTACACTCCGACCGTGCCGGGCGAATTACTCACCGTCCGGTGTTTTGGCAAGGGGCTTGTCGCGGAAGCGGCCACTCGTCATCAGGCTGCTCACTCGAAACGCGCCCGGCGTGCCGATACGGCTGCGGGTGCGCAGAACAGGCTTGTTTTCCGAATTGCCCGATCGGCTTTCGCGGAACACGATGAACAGGCCTGATGCGATGATGATCGCGGCACCGACCCCGGTGTAGCTGTCGGGCACCTCATTGAAAAAGACGAGGCCGTAAACGGTTGCCCACAGGATTTGTGAATACTGCATAGGCGCCACGATCGCAGCTTCTCCAGTCTGGTACGCGGCAATGATGAAGCGGCCGGCGATCCAGGCCATGACCGAGATAACCGCAAGGATACCCAAGTGCTCGATTGGCATCGGTTCGTAGACAAACGCAAGCGCCACGCCCATTACCAGAACGTTGCCGACCATCGGATAGAGCAACAAGACAACCGTACGCTCTTCGGCACCAATCTTGCGCACGACGATGGATGCAAAAGCGCCAGCAAAAGCTGCTATGATCGCGGCTGCGTGGCCCAGTGTCAGGTCAGTCGTACCAGGGCGCAGTACCACCATCACACCGGCCAGCCCTACGATGACGGCAAGCCAGCGTGGAAGACGCACCTTCTCGCCCAGGATTGGGATCGACAGAACCGTGATCAGCAGCGGGGTCGCAAAAAGGATGGCGTAGGTTTGCGTCAGCGACAGGTTTGCAAAGGCATAAAATGCCGACACGCCGGTGATGACCGCCCCGGCGGTGCGCAGCGCCATCCACCACGGATGCACCGGCACCAGCGTGCCGGGCTTGGCGTCACGCATCAGCATAATCGTCGCCAGTGGAAAGCTCAGCAGAACACTGAAGAACACGATCTGGATCGGGGAATAGGTCGCCCCCAACGTCTTGATAAAGACGTCATGGGTCGAAAAGATTCCAAAGGCGATGAGGGCGAGCAATGCACCCTTGGCGTTCGAGGACATAGCGATTTTTTTGGTAACTGGGTTTTTGACCCATTAACGCCGCAGGCCGGGCAATGTCCACCGGCCCGCGCGGTCATGAGCCTCAAAGCGCCAGTGCGCCGCGCCCAAAGATGAATTGCCACCGGCTGCCATCTGTCATTGTGACGAAACCAGATCCCGAGGTCGGAGACTGAAAATATGCCGTGCCTACGCCACGCAGTCCGTTGTTGCACACAACGGGGAAGCTCACAGTGCTGATATCTGCGAACTTGTCGTAAGTTCCGGTGCAAACTGCATTGCCGTTCGTCGCCTGAAAGCTGCCGCCGTGCAGGAATGTGTCGGTGGCTGATCCACGAAAGGTCATGCCGTTGTCGCCGATCACGGTGACCGGGTAGGCGACGTCGCAAGCGGCGAGGCCGCCAAGTACAAGACCGCACAATGCGGCACGCAGGGAAAACAGGAACATGGAAAATCCTTTGGTCCGTTACACAACGGATCACGAGGTGGTGATCGCGTCGAGTTGTCCCAAGTCAGGAATTCCTGCCCTGACGCGGCGCGCGAAATGTGCTTCGCGCGCCTGCGCGTGGTTAGAGGCTCGCGTCGAGGGCCGCGAGGATCGCGTCGCCCATTTCCGCGGTGGACAAAGGCGTCCCACCTTCCGGGCCCATCAGGTCGCCTGTGCGAGCACCGTCTGCTAGCACCTTTTCAATGGCGTTTTCGAGGCGGGCCGCCTCGTCGCCCTCGTCAAAGGAATAGCGTAGCGCCATGGCAAAGCTGAGCATGCAGGCAATCGGGTTCGCTTTGCCCTGACCCGCGATGTCAGGGGCGGATCCGTGGACCGGTTCATACATCGCCTTCGGACGACCATTCGCCATCGGCGCGCCCAGGCTGGCCGACGGCAGCATGCCCAGCGAGCCGGTCAGCATGGCTGCGCAATCGGACAGGATGTCGCCGAACAGGTTGTCGGTCACGATCACGTCGAACTGTTTGGGCGCGCGGACAAGCTGCATCGCGCCGTTGTCTGCATACATGTGGCTCAGCTCGACCTCGGGATACTCCTCGCCGACCTTGGACACGACCTCGCGCCACAGGATACCGCTTTCCATCACGTTGGCCTTCTCCATCGAGCAGACCTTCTTGTTGCGGCGCATGGCAAGTTCAAAGGCGGATCGGGCGGCACGTTCGATTTCGCTTTCGGTGTAGCGCTGCGTGTTGATGCCCACGCGCTCGTTGCCTTCCTCGATGATGCCACGCGGCTCACCAAAGTAGACACCGCTCGTCAGCTCGCGCACGATCATGATGTCGAGGCCAGCGACCACGTCCTTTTTCAGAGACGAGAAATCAGCCAACGCGTCAAAGCATTGGGCGGGGCGCAAGTTGGAATACAGGTCCATCTCTTTCCGCAGACGCAGCAGGCCGCGTTCCGGCTTCACCGAGAAGTCCAGATCATCGTATTTTGGTCCGCCCACGGCGCCCAGCAAAACCGCGTCGACCTCTTGCGCCTTGGCCATCGTGTCGTCGTGCAAGGGCGTGCCATGCGCGTCGTAAGCTGCGCCGCCGACAAGGTCTGTCGACACGTCAAATGCCAGTTTCCGTTTCGCGCCGTACCAGTCGATGACACGGACCACTTGGTCCATCACTTCCGGGCCGATGCCATCGCCGGGCAGGATCAAGATCGACGGATTGGACATGGGCGAAACTCCTTTGATTGCTTGGGGTTTCGCCTACTCACCACTGTCGGCGGGGTCAAGGGCAAGGTCCGCCCAAACCAGTCTGTGACGACTGGCTGTCGCAACGGTGTCCGCCAAAGCATCCTCCGGCGCAGGCCAAAGCACCCCGCTGTCCAAAATCCGCCAGTGGGTCGAGGGCAACACGTAGCTGACCCGCAGGTCTCCCGGTACTGGATCGTCCCAATCCACGGTGTCGGTACTAGCGTGTCCCCGCGGGGACAGATTTGTAAGCCGCTGATCCGCAAGAAGGTTCCGGATAGCATCGTGCAGCCCACTGCCATCCGCCGGATCCAGGTTCGCATCACCTGCAATGACGAAAGGGCCAGGTGGAGCCCCACCGACCCGGCCATCCAACACGTGCTGCCAAAGTCTGATTTCATCGTGGTTGCGCTTGCCATTGCGGTCTTCGGGGCCATCAAAAACCGGAGGGCTGGCGTGAAAGGTCATCAAGTGAATTGTGCCGCTTGGCGTTTCAATCGGGACAATCCAATGGCCGGTCGTGGATAGGCGCTGTGCGGCCAACGCTTTCTCTGACGGAAAGGGGGTACCATTCACCTCGGGCAGAAGCGCATCGGGTACGTTAACCCATAAGAGCGAAGACAGGTCCTGCACGTCGTTCGCCCTGATCGGAAAGCGCGACAGGATTGCCATGCCACCTTGTCCCGAGAAGCGCCCGTAGCCTTGTGCATCGCGCGGGCCGCCAAGCCGCCCGTCGCCGTCCATGTCCAACCCTGTGCGCATGCCTGTATTCGGGCGCAAGGCAAAATGGTGAGGGTATCCCGCGGCCTCAGCCAACCGGCCCAGCGCTTCACCAGTTAGGTCAAAGTCGATGCCCTGAAGCGCCAGAACGTCTGCATCTGCATGCGCAAGGACAGCCAGGACTGCTTCAATCTGGCCGTCTTCTCCACGTGCAAGATCACGCAGGAAAAGGCCCGGGCCATCACGTTGCAATTCGGTGTTGTAGGTCGCAATCCTGAGCGCATCGGCCTGCGCCATCGCCCCGAATAGCAGGGCGATGCATGTAGAGATCAGGCCAGAAGCAAGTCCGTATCTGCGTTGGCGTAGGCTCGCTTGCGCTGGTCGCGGATCATCTCGGCGATCCGCTGCATCGCTATGCCGCGCATGATCATGCTGGCAGGAAGGAAGGCCCATGCGCTCATCGTCCAGATCAGGGTTTGCGGGTTCTCAAGCGTGATCG
>NZ_JBYNDP010000218.1:0-3899 GCF_059783535.1 Tateyamaria sp.
CCTATGTCTGGGCGTTCCACACCCCGCTGAAAGACCTCGCGCATCAGCCTGCAGCCTGGTTCGACTTCTCGTCGGCTGCTGGTGCCCTGACCATGTGTGACTACATGATCGGGCGTCTCGGTGAAGGCGTCACCATGGCGATGAACCGTGGCATTCCCGGTATCACCGATAACCAGCGTTCGGGCGATTTCAAAGCCTGCGTTGAGGAAAAGGCGGGCTGGACCACCGTGTACGAACACTATGGTGAGTATCAGCGCGAAGGCGGCTTTGCCGGCACATCGCTGATCCTGCAATCCTACCCCGAAGCCACAATCATCCACAACGCGAACACCGCTATGGCGATGGGCTCGGTCGAAGCGCAAGTTTCGGTTGGCAAAGAGAAGGACATCTTCTCGACCGGTTGGGGCGGCACGGGCCTTGAACTGGACGCCATCCGTCGTGGCGAGCTGGACGCGACCCCGATGCGCATGGGGGACGACGTGGGTGCTGCAACGGCCGAAGCGATCAAGGCTGATCTCGAAGGACGCGCGGATGATCTGCCCTTCGTCTTCCTTGGCCGGATCACGGTAGCCCATGACCAGATGAGCGCGGACGAAATCGACGCGCTGGAACAGGAAGCATTCCGCTTCTCCGGCGTTGGCGCTCTCAAGCGGTAACACGTCTCTGCGCCATCCCTCCTCGGGGTGGCGCGCACGTCTCTCGTTGACGAGGGGCATAGGGCACATATCCGCCCAACTACTCTCAACACACCAAGGTCAGCGCGTCCCAAACTGATCTTTCCGCAAGCTTCGGATTGCGAGACGCCCCTGCCTGCACCACATTACACGCATGAAACAGGCGGACGTACATACCCAGTTCGGGGACCTGACAGTAACCGAAGATCAGGGCGCCATCATTCGCGTCTCTTGGGGTGTGTCCGGCTGTGCCGACCGGTCAGAGGCACTGGACGCCGCGGTTGCGCAACTGCAAGCCTATGATGCGGGTGAGTTGGAGACATTCGATCTGCCCCTTGCCGTGCGCGGCTCGCAATTGCAGCAGGATGTCTGCGCCGAGATGTCCAAAATCCCCTTTGGCCAAACCATCACCTATGGTGACATCGCCAATACACTTGGGGTGCCTGCGCAGGCCATTGGTCAGGCGTGCGGCGGTAATCCCATTCCCATCATCATTCCCTGCCACCGGGTGATTGGGGCGAAGGGTCTAACCGGGTTTTCCGGGGCAGGTGGGGTCGAAACCAAGGTGGCCCTCCTGCGCCACGAGGGCGGGTTCCTGATCTAGCGTTGCGGGATCAATTGCTGCGCCATACCGGCAAAGACCAGATACAGCGACGTAATCACCAGCCCCCAATGCGCCCAGCTTTCGGGGTGGAAGTCGACCCATGCTGCCCAGCCGGCAAAGAAGGTCCACGCCAACGCCATCGGCAAGCTCAACCAACGCCAGCGTTCTGTGCGCACCGGGTGGATGAACTTGATCGGCAGGAACATCCCGACAGCCAGCACGCTCACAAGGGCGAGCGAGACCCAGAAATTCGGCTCAAGGGCAAAGATGACCAGCACGACCATGTTCCAGCAGCCCGGAAAGCCCGAAAACGAATTATCCTTTGTTTTCATTCGCGTATCGGCAAAATACATCGCCGATGCAAAGGTGATCAGGATGATCGCGACCCAACCCGTCCAACCCGCCATAAGGCCGGATGCAAACAGCGCAAAGGCCGGGATGAAAACGTAAGTCAGATAGTCGATGATCAGGTCAAGCAAAACGCCATCGAACTCGGGCGCATTGGTTTTGACGTTGTACTTCCGAGCCAACGGCCCATCGATGCCATCGACGAAAAAGGCCACGACAAGCCATAGGAACATAAGGTCCCATTTCGCCTCGACGGCAGCCAGCATGGCCAGCATTGCGAACACGGCACCGGTGGCCGTCAGAAGGTGAACGCTCAAGGCGCGCATTTGCAGAGTCATTTGCCTGTCATGCGGCATGATGCGCAGGGTTGCAAACGCAAAACCGCGCCGAAGGGGTCGGCGCGGTCAGGTGCAAGGCCAAATAGCCCGTGTGCCGGCTACTGGCCCAGGCGCACTTCTTCGAGCGGGTAACCCAGATAGTCCTGCGCTTCCCAGCCTGCGTGACAGTCATGGCAGAAGCTCTGCTTGACCTTCATCACCTTGCCATTGGGCTGCAGGCCCGCATAGAGCCATCCGGCCGTGTCGGGCGCCTCGTCTGTGCCCACCTTGGTCATGATGAACAGCGGGCCAGGGCGCGCGGCTTTCTTCTTGATCGAGATGGTGATCGACTCCTTGGCCAGGATCGATCCCACAGGCATTTCAAAGCCTTCTTCCTCGAACTTCAGATACTGTTCTGCGGCAACATCATTGGCAAATGTGTTCAGAAGGCGGTTGCCATGCGGTCCAGCAACCGCAGCGCGCGATGCCGTCGGCGCCCAATCGCGATAGCTGGAGCCAATCTCGTCACCTTCTTTGGCATAGCCCGTCGCCATCTTCTCTTGAAGGCAATCGTAAAGAACCCCGATCTGATCTTCGGTCAGATCAAAGGCGTCTTCGACCGTGATGGCTGTACATTCTTCTGCGCTGGCGGCTCCAGCTGTGACAGCAAAAACGGCTGCGTATGTTAGCTTGCGTAGCATGCTTTGCGTCCCCTCCGTGTTGGTTTTGTATGCCATTGCATGCTGGCGGAAGGATGGCCGCACGCATAGTCCACGGGCGATCACCTTTTATGCACAATACCGTGAGGGTTGGCGCACCCTACGCCTTCGGATGGGCTTTGGCATACACTTCCATCAACCGAACCGTGTCAACTGCGGTGTATGCTTGCGTGGTAGAGAGCGACGCGTGGCCCAGAAGCTCTTGAATTGCGCGCAGATCGCCGCCCGCATTCAACAGGTGCGTGGCGAAGCTGTGGCGCATGGCGTGGGGTGTCGCGCTGGCGGGCAAACCCAATTGCATGCGGGCGTTTGCCATCACCTTCTGAATGGCGCGCGGCGCCAGCGCACCTCCGCGCACGGCGCGAAAAAGCGGACCGTCCGAAGGCAGGTCATAGGGACAGGCAGACATGTAGGCATCCACAGCGTCACGGGCTGCATCAATCACCGGCACAATCCGTTCCTTGCCGCCCTTACCGACAATACGAAGGACTTGGGGCAAGGGCGTTTGTCCCGCCGTCAGCGATAAGGCTTCGGATATGCGCAGCCCGCACCCCCACAGCAGGGTCAGAACAGCGGTGTCCCGTGCACCGATCCACGGCTTGTCCGATTGCAACGGCGTAATGTCCAAAAGCTCACGCGCAGCCGACTCGTCCAGTGGGCGCGGCAGCTTTTTGGTAAATTTCGGGGCGCGCGTACTGAGCACCGCAGTGGGTTCAAACCCTTCCCGCGCAGCCAACCACTTGTAGAACGCCTTGACCGCCGACAGTTTGCGCGCCAACGACCGCGCGCCGACCCCACCCGCCCGTGTGCGGGCCATCCATGCACGCATATCCCGCGTATCAATGCGCGCCAAAGAACCCAGGCCCTGTGTTTGGCCCGAATGTTCGGTCATGAAGGCAAGAAATTCGGTGATGTCATTGCCATAGGCGGTGACAGTGTTTTCTGCCGCCCCCTTGATCGCGCGTTGATGTGCCAGAAAACCTTCCAGCGCATCGCGGGCGGCTGGGGAGATCAGGCTCATCCCAACCAGCGCCGCATGGCCCGTTCGAACACCCCGGTGAAAAAGGCCAGAAGGTCGGTGCCTTGCTGGGGCCCAAACATGTGCGGGTCCTCGGCGCCCATGACCAAAAGGCCCGGCAGGCGGCCATCACCAAAATCGAGCTTCAGGCACGCCTCGGATCTGATCCAGGTTGCATCATCGCCGTAGATTTCCGGGTCGGCATCCTGCACTTGCCGC
>NZ_JBYNDP010000079.1:0-15720 GCF_059783535.1 Tateyamaria sp.
GACATGAGCCGCTTCATCCTCGACGTGAATGATGAGTTCGGGACGACCATTGCGCTGATCGAACACGATATGGGTGTGGTGATGGACCTGTCCGACCGGGTGGTTGTCATGGACTATGGCAAGAAGATTGGGGACGGCTCACCAGACGATGTGCGCAACAATCAGGATGTGATCGACGCCTATCTTGGGGTGTCGCATGACTGAATGGACCCCCGGCAACAGGGTGTCACCCCGCGTACATCGCGCGGACACCCCCTGTGCACTGCCAACGCACTGTGTTCTGGCGCTTTGCGCAACGCTTTTGCCGGGTGTGGCGCTGGCTGGGCCGGGATGGGATGCCTTTGTGGCGCGGTGTCTTGATCCATTTGAGCATCAAACATCGCCCATTGTAGACGATTTGGCCGAACAGCCAGCGGACCAGATGCATGATGCGATCCGGGTCTACGCTGCGGATGCGTTCACCTTGTTGCTGGATGCGGCACCTGCACTGGGCGATCGAGCGTGCGCCGTTGAGGTGCCAGAGGCGGCCGTGGATGCCATGGCCGAGGATTGGGTGTCTGCGCAAGTTGCTTCGGGTCGTTATGTGCGTGAAGCCGATTGGTTGGTGAGCAACGAATGGATCGAACCGCGAGTCATGGTTCGCATCGACGATGGTGCGTTCCGCGTCGTGGAGACTGATCTTGAGAGCTAGGCTGTTGGCCATATGTGCCGCCCTCTGGGCTGGCCCTGCGCTGGCGAGTGAGCCTGCGATTTGTGATCCGTCTCAGCCTCGCATGGCGGGGCTCTGCGACGTGATCGAAGCGCAATGCCTGACCTATCTGGAGGATCCGGCCAGCCTGTCGCCACGAGACATCATGCCGATTCCGCGCACGTTCCGCCGGTACTTTGAAAGCACACTGAATTCTTATGCGCTGGGCTATCAGGAAACGGATCTGCCCAACACGCTGGTGGTGTTCATGTATGACGAACCCGCCTGCGAGATCATCAGCCATGGGTTCAGTTATTCCGAGTTGCTGATGGCGTTCAACGAATGGCGAGGCGGGGCCGGTGCCCGGTTCGTGTCGACAACCGCCTTTGAACCCGTGAGCCGAGTGACCATGGATCGTGCGTTTGCCGCCGCATTTCTCGCGGCCCCACGCCGCGATGGGCGCGTGACCGAGATCACCCTGAACTGGAACCTGACATTCGAAGGGCTGACCCGTCTGCGGGTGAGTTACCAACCGCTTCGCGATCACACGGCTGATTTGATGGGGGTTGCGTTGAAATGAGGGCAATCGCATGTATCGCGGCGTTGCTTGCCATGCCTCACCTTGCCACGGCGCAGGAGCAGGCGGCATTTGACGCGGGGCTTGGAGAATGTGCCCGCTACATCACGGCAAAGCCGGTTGTGCCATGGAGCTTTCAAACGGCACCGGCTGCGCTGGATGAGGACGAGGGTGGCACAAGCGCGACTGTGGTTTATCCGCAGGGTTCGGGCGGGAATTTCGATTTTGCCGTTGGGTTTGGATATTCCAAGGGCAACTCGACAACGCCGGGCAGTTGGACATGCAGCGGGGCGGGGCCAAAAGCGCCCCAGTGGCCGCAATTCAATGTCACCGGCTGGATTGGAGCGGATGCGCGTCTGCGTTCAAATGGACTAGTCGAACTCAAGTTCCCGCCACCGCAACGCGCCTATGCCAATTGCACGGCCGAGACACCGGATGTGTATTTCTTGTTCAACGCAGGTGATGGGGATCGGGTGGTGTTCGCCGCAACGACCGGACCGGCCGCGGCTGCGTTTTGTACCTCTATGGGATGGAAAGGGTAAATCGTGTCTGACCAACTGATCTATGCCAGCGAGGTGTTCCTCAACGGTCTGATGGCCGGGGTGCTCTATGCCCTTGTGGCGCTGGGTTTTGTCCTGATCTTCAAGGCGTCTGGCATCTTCAACTTTGCCCAAGGGGTCATGGCGCTTTTCGCAGCCATGACGCTGGTGGGTATCCAGTCGGGGCAGGTACCCTTCGCGCATCTGATCAACGCAATTTTCGGAACCAAGATTCACCACTTTGGATGGCACGTACATTCAGTGGTCGCCATCCTTTTGACGGTGGTGGTGATGATCCTGCTGGCTTGGATGGTGCAACGCTTCATCTTCAAGCATCTCGTGGGGCAAGAGCCGATTATCCTGTTCATGGCGACCATCGGTCTGGCCTATCTGCTCGAAGGCGTCGCAGACCTGATGTGGGGGTCCGAAATCAAGAAGCTGGACGTCTGTCTGGCCGAAGGGACATGCCTGCCGCAGGGCATCAACCTTGCCATTGATGAGGCGACGTTCAACCTGTTTGGCTACGGGTTCTTCATCGACAATCTGGACATCACGGCGACGATCATTGCGATCCTGCTGGTGACGGCGTTGGTGATCTTTTCGCAATACACCAAGCAGGGGCGGGCCATGCGAGCGGTCGCGGATGACCACCAGGCGGCGTTGTCCGTCGGCGTGTCGCTCAACTACATCTGGATTCTGGTGTGGTCGGTTGCCGGCTTTGTGGCACTTGTCGCTGGCATCATGTGGGGTGCGAAATCGGGCGTGCAGTTTTCGCTGTCGCTAATCGCGCTCAAGGCGCTGCCAGTGCTTATGCTGGGTGGGTTCACATCCATCCCCGGCGCGATCGTGGGCGGTCTGATCATCGGTGTCGGTGAGAAGCTGTTCGAGTTCTTTATGTCCTCTGGTGATCTGGCGGGCGCACTCTTTGGCTTTACCATGAACGCGACCGAGAACTGGTTTGCCTATGTGCTTGCGCTGATCTTCCTCGTGTTCCGCCCGCAGGGCCTGTTTGGGGAGAAGATCATTGAGCGTGTGTGAGGCAAATCGTGGCTACCCATCCAACTGCCGGTACAGTGTCACCGTCACCGCGGCCAACACCGTGATGGACAATGTCATCGCCAGCATGAGGTCGCCGGTCAGCAGCAATGTCGAGCCTGCGCATAATGTCAGCACAAAGATGCACAGCAGCAGCGTTGGCCCGAGCCGTGGTGCAGGAGGGCGGCGTCGTGCGGCCCCTGCGCTTGTATGGACAGCAACCTCATCCGCATCCGGTACGGACTCGAATAGCTTGGCCTTGGCCGCCGCAAGATCGACAGCATTAATTTCACCCCGCGCATGCGCGGCATCCAGACGACGGATGTCGTCAAGTATCGCGGTCATAGATCCCACTCCATTTTCCCATGGTCAGAGTGTCATGGGATCGGGGGGGAAATGTGGCAAAACGCAGAAACCCGGCAATGTGGTTAAAGCCGCATTCACCATGCGCGCAATGGGAGGACGCATCTGATGTTCTATCGAGAGGCGGGCGATTTTTCGACGACATATCCGCAGGATAGCCAGACCTTCCCGATCAAGTTCGACCGCTATCGGTACTACTTTGTGCTGGCCGTGGCCGTGTTGGTCATGCCCTTCGTGATGACGGATTATCTGGTCAATTCTATCTTTTTGCCCTTTTTGATCTACGCCATCGCGGCCATTGGACTAAACATCCTGACCGGCTATTGCGGGCAAGTATCGCTGGGCACGGGCGGGTTCATGGCTGTTGGGGCTTATGCTTGCTACAAGCTGATGACCGCCTTTCCGGACGTGAACATCTTTTTCCACGTGATCCTCGCGGGGGGCATTACGGCGCTGGTCGGCACGGCCTTTGGTTTGCCTAGTTTGCGGATCAAGGGGTTCTACCTGGCCGTGGCCACGTTGGCGGCGCAGTTCTTCCTTGTTTGGCTCTTCAACAAGGTGTCATGGTTCTACAACTACTCGGCATCGGGCCAAATCAACGCGCCCGAACGGACTGTTTTTGGCATTGAGGTCACCGGACCCAACACGGAAGCGTGGGCCACATACCTGTTTTGCCTCGTCTTCACCGTGGGTGCAGCCATCATCGCCCGCAATCTGACACGTGGGTCCGTGGGACGCGAATGGATGGCCATCCGTGACATGGACATTGCGGCAGAGATCATCGGGGTGAACCCATTAAAGGCCAAACTGACGGCCTTTGCCGTTTCGTCCTTCTTTGTGGGCGTCTCTGGCGCACTGTTCTTTGCCGTCTATCTGGGCGCGGTTGAGGTGGGCGAGGTGTTCGGCATCACCAAGTCTTTCCTGGTTCTATTCATGATCATCATCGGAGGCCTTGGGTCGATCTTTGGCTCCTTTGCTGGTGCTGCGTTCCTTGTGGTGCTGCCTGTGGTGCTCAAGATCGTAGGTGTGGACCTGATGGGCTGGCCGACGGACATTGTTGCCCACTTCCAACTTGTCATCGTGGGCGGGCTGATCATCATGTTCCTGATCCTTGAACCGCACGGGCTGGCGCAGCTGTGGCGTGTTGCCAAGGAGAAATTGAGATTGTGGCCATTCCCGCACTGACGGGGGCCACCAAGAATGGCGGGGTGAACCCCGCCCTATGGATGGGCCTCAGGGCTCGCATCGGACAACCACTAGGGAGGAATTACCGATGAAATACAAACTAGGCACCTACGCCGTCGCAGCCATGATGGCGGCAAGCCCGGTGATGGCGGACCTCGTGTTCCCGTCGCTCAGCTACCGGACTGGCCCATACGCGGCGGGGGGCATCCCCTTTGCCGATGGGTATGCGGACTATTTCACGCTGTTGAACGAACGTGACGGCGGGATCGGTGGCGTGGCCACGCGCGTGCTGGAATGCGAGACGGGCTACAACACCGAGAAAGGTGTGGAATGCTACGAGTCGACCAAGGGCGAAGGTTCTCTGGTTTACCAACCGCTGTCGACCGGCATCACCTACCAGCTGATCCCCAAGACGACGGCTGACAACATCCCCATGCACACCATGGGCTATGGCCGGACCTCTGCGGCGAACGGCGAAGTGTTCAGCCACACGTTCAACTACCCCGCCAACTACTGGAACGGTGCCTCGGGTGCGATCAACTACCTGATGAGCCAAGGCGACATCGCGGGCAAGAAGATCGCGCTGGTCTACCATAACTCCGCCTATGGTAAAGAGCCGATCCGCACGCTTGAAGAGCTGTCGGAGAAGCATGGCTTTGAGTTGATGCTGGTGGCCGTGGATCACCCCGGTCAGGAGCAGAAGTCGCAGTGGCTGCAAATCCGCCGTGAGCGTCCCGACAATGTCATCATGTATGGCTGGGGTGTCATGAACCAGGTGGCGATCCAGGAAGCGGCCAACATCCGGTATCCGATGGAAAACTTTATCGGCATCTGGTGGTCGGGTTCTGAAAATGACGTGCTGCCTGCGGGTGACGCGGCCAATGGCTACAAGGCGCTGACGTTCCACGGTGTGGGCAGCGACTTCCCCGTCTTTGACGACATCCAGAAATATGTTGTGGATGCGGGCAAGGCAGCTGGTGCCGGTGATCAGATCGGTACGGTACTTTACAACCGGGGTCTCTATGCCGCGATGTTGGCGGCCGAAGCGGCCAAGACCGCGCAGGAAATCCACGGCACTGCCGAGATCACGCCTGCAATGATGCGTGACGGCATGGAAGCGCTGGAAATCACCGAAGCCAAGATGACCGAACTGGGTCTGCCGGGCTTTGGTCCGTCCTTCAACGTGTCCTGTGGAAACCACGGTGGCCCTGGTCTGATCGGTATGACCCAGTGGGATGCCTCCGCGGGCACATGGTCGCTGATCTCTGAATTCGCAGCGACTGACATGGATGTGATCCAACCGCTGATCGACGAAGACAGCGCGTCCTACGCCAGCGAGAACAACATCGAAGCGGGCTGCTAAGCCTGTAACCCGGCGGCGGCATCCGTCGCCGCTGGGATCCATGAGAATTTTGACAGGACAGGTGGCACATGCTGGATGCCCAGGCACAGACCGAAACCGTTCTTGAGGTCAACAATATCGAGGTGATCTACAACCACGTGATCCTCGTGCTGAAAGGCGTGAGCCTTAAGGTGCCCAAGGGTGGCATCACCGCGTTGCTGGGTGGCAACGGGGCGGGCAAGACCACCACTTTGAAAGCCATTTCGGGTCTGCTGGCGTCTGAACGCGGTGAAGTGACCAAGGGATCCATCCTCTATCACGGTGAAAACACCGCCGAGAAGGACCCGGCGGATCTGGTCAAGCGCGGTGTGGTGCAGGTGATGGAAGGCCGTCACTGCTTTGAGCACCTGACGGTAGAAGAAAACCTACTGACCGGCTCCTATACCCGCACCGACGGCAAGGGCGCGATCGTGGCGGACCTTGAGATGGTGTACAACTATTTCCCGCGCCTGCGCGAGCGACGGAAGTCGCAGGCCGGTTACACCTCAGGCGGTGAGCAGCAGATGTGTGCCATCGGGCGCGCGCTCATGTCCCGGCCCGAAACCATCCTGCTGGATGAACCATCGATGGGTTTGGCACCGCAGCTGGTGGAACAGATTTTCGGCATCGTGAAATCGGTGAACGAGAATGAAGGCGTGACCTTCCTTCTTGCCGAGCAGAATACAAACGTGGCCCTGCGCTTTGCGCATTATGGGTACATCCTCGAATCCGGGCGCGTGGTGATGGATGGCCCGGCCGCAGAGTTGCGCGAGAATCCGGACGTGAAAGAATTCTATCTCGGCATGTCGGACGAAGGGCGCAAATCCTTCCGCGACGTGCGGTCTTATCGCCGCCGCAAACGGTGGCTGAGCTAAGGGAGTCTGGACATGAAGCGACTCGTTCTTACCGTAGCAGCCCTCTTGATGGCGGGAACCGCCTGGGCGCAGGACATCGCACGCGAAGAAATCCGTCGCGTTGCCGTGCCGGGATCGGACACGATGGAAGTGGTTGTTTTCCGTCTGACCGTGCCGGTCGGGGCAGCCATACCACTGCACACCCATCCTGGTGACGAACATACAGTGGTCGTTACCCCGGCGCGTGCCGAGGCCCCCAACGGCAACATCGTCGAGTTCGCTGTTGGAACGCCGCTCTACTTCCCCGAAGGACAGGTGCATGGCGGTCTGACCAATGTGGGCGACGCGCCGATGGTGGCGATCACCACTTTTGTCGTGCGTAAGGGCGAACCACTCACTGTTCTGGCCAACTGAAATGGACAAGGTCGCCTGCCGCACCCCCGCCGAAGGACGCGATGGAGTGACGAACATCCCGGCGTGGAAGTTCGATGCTGTGCGGACAGCGATATTGGACGCACTCGGCGGTGGGCCGATCCTCTACAAGGATCTGAATGCAGCGGTGGAAGCACGGCTGGATGCCCAAATGCTCGCCGACTTGGGAAAGCTTGGGTGGCATGTCGTGACAGTAAAGCTCGAGATGGAAGTCCGGGGCGAAATCGAACGCCTTGATGTCAAGGGCCCACAACAGATCAGGGCGGTATGAAAGAGATGCTGGACAAAGTGTATTACGACGATCTGGAAACACGCTCGACCGATGCGCGTCATACGGCCCAGCTTGAGGCGGTAAACGCGCAACTGGCTCGCGTGGCCGAGGCTGCTGGCAATTGCCTGCCCGACATTGGCAAGCTCAAGTACCTGGACGATCTGGCCCACCTGCCAGTGCTGCGGAAATCCGAGCTTGCCAAGTGGCAGGCGGAAAAGCCGCCCTTTGGTGGCATACCGGTGTCCAATGTCGCGCAAATCTTCCAATCTCCCGGACCGATCTACGAACCGGGTGGGATCAGCCATGACTGGTGGCGGATGGGCCGGTTCCTGCACGCGGCGGGTATTGGTCCGGGCGACGTGGTGCAGAATTGCTTTGGCTATCACCTGACACCTGCAGGCATGATCTTTGAAAACGGAGCACGTTCCGTAGGGGCCAAGGTGTTGCCCGCCGGTACTGGCCAGACCGAACTTCAAGTCACGGCCGCGCGGGATGTGGGCACGACGGCCTATGCAGGGACGCCGGACTACCTGAAAATCATCCTCGACAAGGCGGATGAGATGGGCGTGACGCTTAGCATCACGAAGGCTGCTGTCGGTGGCGGTGCGCTATTCCCCTCACTGCGCGAACACTACAAAGACCGCGGCATCACCTGCATGCAATCCTACGCCACGGCGGATCTGGGCAACATCGCTTACGAATCCTCGGCCCTCGAAGGCATGATCGTGGATGAAGGCGTTGTCGTTGAAATCGTTACGCCTGGTACGGGTGATCCCGTGCCTGAGGGTGAGGTTGGCGAAGTCGTCGTGACCTCGCTCAACCCCGACTATCCGTTGATTCGCTTTGCGACGGGAGACCTAAGCGCCGTGATGCCCGGGAACAGCCCTTGTGGCCGCACAAACATGCGGATCAAGGGCTGGATGGGTCGCGCCGACCAGACAACCAAGATCAAGGGGATGTTCGTGCGCCCGGAACAAGTGGCCGCATTGGTTGCCAAGCACCCCGAGGTCACCCGCGCCCGCGTCATTGCGCGGCGCGAAGGTCAACAGGACACAATGACGGTGCAGCTGGAAAGCCCCGGCGGGGATCAGGCTGCCTATTCACAGTCTGTGGTCGACACTCTCAAGCTCAAAGGCACAATCGAAGTACACGACCCGAACACCCTGCCCAAGGATGGTCTCGTGATCGAGGATCAGCGCAGCTACGACTAGTCCGTGATCAGCACGGGTGCGAAGCCGCCAAAGATCATGCGCCGCCCGTCAAAGGGCATGGGATTTTGGTCGGGGGCCATGCGCGGGTCATCCATGACCTTGGCCCAGGCTGCATCCCGTGTGTCCTTGTCGGGCCACATGATCCAGCCGAAGCCCACTTTTTCCCCTTCTTTCACGGCGACGGCCTTGTGTATCGACGTGATTTCGCCCGCTGGCACGTTATCTTCCCATGCGTCGACAATCGCATCGGCACCGTATTCCTTGAATACGGCGTGCTGATCTTTGAGCCACGCAACATATGTGTCGCGGTCTTCGTCGCGCACGGGAGCCATGAAGGCATCAATATAGGACATAGCAAGTTCCTCCTGCTTGGTGTGCCTGAAGCATATCAGATGTGGTGCATGTCTCGGGTGCTATACATATTGCCGGTACTGCAAAGGGCTGGAAACCCGATAGAAAACGTAAGATAACGGCGCATCCGTAGATGCAAGGTGTCCTGTGGCGCTGACCTCATTCTTCCAGTTCGACGCACCTAAAGGCGCAACACCTCGTGTGTTGCCTGTCATGGGTTGGATGGTGGCGCTGATCTGCCTGTTACCCATGCTGGCTGTGGCCCTTGCGGCCCTGACGGGCGGGACGGATACGCTGACGCACCTGCTCTCGACCGTTCTGTGGCGCTACACGGGCAATACTCTCCTGTTGGTGATCCTTGTGTCCTTTGGTACCTTTGCCATCGGCGTGGGAGCGGCGTGGCTGGTCACAATGACGCGCTTTCCCGGCGCGCGCCTGTTCGAGATTGCGCTGGTTTTGCCACTGGCTTTCCCGGCTTACGTGCTGGCCTACGCCTACACCCATATACTTGACCACCCGGGGATCGTGCAGACCACCTTGCGCGACCTAACGGGTTGGGGCCCACGAGACTACTGGTTCCCCGAAATCCGCTCGCTTGGCGGGGCTGCGGCCATGCTCGTGCTTGTGCTCTACCCCTACGTCTACCTGCTCAGCCGCGCGGCGTTCTTGCAGCAAAGCGGGTCCACTTTCATGGCCGCCCGCGCGCTTGGCTCACGCCCGCTGGTGGCCTTCTTTCGGGTCAGCCTGCCGCTTGCACGGCCTGCCATCGCCGCTGGTGTCCTGCTGGCCGTGATGGAGACGATCGCCGATTTCGGCACTGTCGCCTATTTCGGCGTGCAGACCTTTGCCACTGGCATCTACACCAGCTGGTTCTCATTGGGGGACAGGGCCGGGGCCGCACAACTGGCGCTTTGCCTGTTGTCGTTCGCGCTGCTGTTGGCGATCCTTGAACGGATGCAGCGTGGGCAGGCCAAGTATCATGACCCCAGCCGCGGGCAACGACACCACCCACCGCTCAAGCTGACGGGTTGGTCGGCTGCGGCCGCCATCATGCTGTGCGGTATCCCCGTGCTTTTCGGTGCGCTCTTTCCCATCGTCGCCCTGTTCAACATGGGCCTCGGGTCTGAGCAGGTGCTGACCAGCACGCGCTACCTCGGCTTCATCCGCAATTCTCTTGTTCTGGCCTCGACCGCTGCGGTCCTGACGCTCGGGGCGGCCATTATGGTGGGTTACTACATGCGCAACCGCCCGGGGCGGTCCTCGACCACAGCGGCCTACATTGCACGGCTCGGCTATGCCGTGCCCGGAGGTGTGATCGCCGTCGGTCTGCTGGTGCCCTTCGCCGCCTTTGACAATGCGCTGGATGCCTGGATGCGCGCGACCTTCGACATCTCGACCGGGTTGCTCATCACCGGATCAATCTGGCTTTTGGTCTTTGCCTATATGGTCCGTTTCCTCGCCGCCGCGCTTGGCGCCTACGAGGGCGGACAGGCGCTGGTGCATGCCAACATGGATGCGGCCAGCCGATCGCTGGGCAAGGGACCCTTTGCCACTCTGCGCCGGGTACACTTGCCGATCCTGACACCCAGTCTGCTGACGGCCCTGCTGATCGTTTTCGTGGATGTAATGAAAGAGCTGCCGGCCACCCTGATCATGCGCCCGTTCAACTACGACACGCTGGCGGTGCAGGCGTACAGGCTGGCGTCAGACGAACGGCTGAACGGCGCGGCGGTGCCGAGCCTTGTTATCGTCGCTGTCGGCCTCTTGCCCGTGATCCTGATATGCCGCCAGGTGGGGCGGCGCTAGGTCGGAAAAACCTCCGCATCACAATGGTGGATCTATGGCCGTGATCATTGTGAGGCAGCATTGACCTGCATGAGAAACGAGAGTGCAGCGGCAGGTTCCCGAGGCGAAGCCTTCAGGCAACGTGTTCGAGGACGCGGGCAGAAGCGGCAATTGCGCAAGTCGATTTTGCAGTTGCGGGATTGTCGGATTTTCTGTCTCGACAGAAGTCAAAAGGTAAAGGGCAGCCACGATAACGAGCAACGGACCACTGATGAACAGTGTCCGAGTTTTCATTTTTGGCGTCCCCATTTGCTCTACACCTCAGGCGCAATAACGAACCGAAGACAGCGCTGGTTGACTTTGATCAATTGTCTGCGGACACCCATGTCAGATGAGGTGGGTTACTGCTGTTCTACTGAATTCGTACGTCGTGCAACGTCGTTCTTGCCGACCGATCGAAACGGAACGACTCAACATGTGGGTTTTCCCGTCCGTCGCGGGCGGGAAAATGTACCGATACGAAACTCACAGAAAATGGCGAAGTTTTGAACGCATACACGAAGATAGGTTGGCACTTCATTTTAATCAATGAAGAGGGGATTGGACAATGGAGCAGTTGTTTAAAACGCTTCGGACAGGCAAGTTAAGCGGCTTTCCAATGGAGTTAGAGAGCTTGCAGGTGAACAAAGGCAGCTCCTTGCGGGTCTGGAACGCAATCCTATTCCGCGGCAATTCAGCAGTTACCAAAGCTGAGTTGGTTATCTGCGCTGCATTTTGCTGATTGAAGGACCGCAACGCGGATAAAGGAGCGCTGCCAACAATTGTTTCAATCACTGCTTGGCAAAGAATGGCGTCGCGAAATCATCACTGGTCAAAAAACTCGGAAGGACTGGCCCTATGCGTATCGTGAAACCGCCGCTAAGCTCGGGAGCGGGGAGAAACGATGGAAGCGACGGTTCTGACGTTAGAAATGATGGTGGTCTTGGGGCTACTGGGTTTCACTGTATTTCTGTTTGTCTCCGAGATCATCCGCATCGACTTGGCCGCGATCCTTGTCATGGTGATCTTGGGCGCATTAAGCACTTTGCCCGGGTTGGAAAGCCTTTCAAACCGGGCCGAGCTTTTTTCGGGGTTCTCTTCAAACGCGGTCATCTCAATTGTCGCTGTTATGATCATCGGGGCTGGGCTGGATAAGACCGGCCTGATGTCCAAAGTTGCCACGCTGATACTGAAACGCGGCGGCACAACCGAGCCGCGGATTATCCCGATCGTTTCGGGCACTGTCGGTGTCATCAGTTCTTTCATGCAGAACGTTGGCGCGGCGGCATTGTTCCTGCCCGTCATCAGCCGCATATCCGCCCGGACCGAAATACCCATGAGCCGTTTGGCCATGCCAATGGGGTTCTGTGCGATCCTTGGCGGGACCATTACGATGGTCGGGTCCTCTCCGCTGATCTTGTTGAACGATTTGCTGATTGCGGCGAACCCCACCTTGCCAGCCGATCAGCAGATGGAGCCATTCGGCCTGTTTTCGGTCACGCCCATTGGCGTGATGTTGGTCCTGACCGGCGTTCTCTACTTTGTGTTTCTCGGCCGATGGATATTGCCCGGTCGGCGAGGACGTGGCGAAGACGCAGGTGCCGCGCGGTCGATGCAAACATATGTCGAAAACACCTATGGCCTGCGCGCTGACATGTTCGAAGTGCGCGTGCCCGAAGGGTCAATCCTGATTGGTCAGACGTTGGCCGATATCATGGTCGCACACCACATCTATATTCTCGGCACGTCTTACCGGGGTCACAAGGTCATCGCCCCAATGGCGGATACCACAATTGAGGCACCCGCACGTTTGGCTGTTCTGGGCCTGAGGCGGGTGTTGCATGATGAGTTTGCAGAACCCTACGGTTTGGAAATTCTCCCGGGTCTGGACGTGTTCGCGGATGACTTTGCCGCGACAGAATCCGGTGTTGCGGAAGTCGTCATTCCACCGGGCTCGACGGTTATAGGCCACTCGCCCATCGAACTGCGCCTGCGTCAAACCCATGGGTTGTCAATTCTGGCAATCCACCGCGGCGAGGACACGCTGAGCCATGTTGAAACCGAAGATCATGTCGCCACCCATATCGGTGAAGTAAAGCTTCAGGCAGGCGACACTCTGGTGGTTCACGTCCAATGGGAGCGCCTGACTCGGCTCAAGTCCGATCAGGACTTTGTCGTTGTGACATCGGATTTCCCGCAGGAAGAATTGCGTCCACACAAGGTTAACTGGGCGCTCGGTTTCTTTTTGATGACGCTCGGTTTGATCTTGTTCACCGACCTGCTTTTGTCACTTTGTCTGTTGGCGGGTGCGGTGGGTATGATCTTGTCGCGGGTGCTGTCGATTGATGAAGCCTATGATGCGGTCAGTTGGAGCACGGTTTTTTTGCTGGCTTCGCTGATCCCGTTAGGGATTGCGGTACAAAACACCGGAACGGCAGCGTGGATCGCTGATCAAATCCTGTCCCTGCTGGATGGCTGGCCGCTTTGGTCTCTACAGGCCGGTCTGGCGGTGCTGGCGACGGTCTTCACACTGGTGATGTCGAACGTTGGTGCGACTGTTTTGCTTGTCCCCTTGGCGATCTCCATTGCGATCTCGGCTGGAGGAGATCCGGCAGTCTTTGCATTGACGGTCGCGATTTCGACCTCCAACTCCTTCCTGATCCCGACACACCAGGTCAACGCGCTCATCATGGGTCCGGCCGGTTACCGTGTTGTAGATTTTGTCCGTTCCGGCGGGATTATGACCGTTTTGTTCCTGGTGGTCTCCATGATTGGGCTCACGCTTTTCATCTAGCGCGGTTTTGTGTTCCGCTTCGTGTGCTCCTCCAGAAAGCGTAAAGCGGGCAGCCCACAAGGCAGCAACGACGGTTGGTCACGGCTCTATCGCAGCGACGCGCGGCATGACGAAAGTCCGGAAAGGATTGTGCCGGTCATATCCGAAAGTGCCTGTTTCCTGCGTGCTGGCTTCGGATGCCAGGCGCGCTGATCCCGGGTGTGCCCGATAAACTCCGCAAACAGTTTCGTGAAATGGCGTCACCGACTAATTTCTACGCGGCCAGTTTTCAGTCTAAGTCGTTGCTTTTATTTATCATCGAGGTCACTCACTTCACGGCAGGCGTGACTATTTCTCATCCTTATACAGGGTATTCGGACCAAGAATTTCCAATACACCCACGCATCCGCACTTGGTTGAACAGCGGAGAGGCCACAGTCTCGGTCTGATCTCCGCAGCAACCAAATCTCAAGCGGAGATCACCCATGCTTTCCGAACTACTTGCAAGCCTGCGTGCCAGATTGCTGACGACCTCGTCACTGGCCCAGGAAACTGTTCGCGACGGACAGACACTGACCAATGGCTTTTTCCAAAGTACCGTTGTCGACAACACCCCGGCTTTTGTTCTGAACAACGACCTTTCCCGGTTCCTGAACTTCGGCGAGGTTGAAACCAATGGCGCACCGTCCGCCGTCTCGGTCGAGGCCGAGGACGTTCAGGTCTTCAACTTCCGCACAGGCAGCATCGAAGCCAATGGCCCAGACGCCACGGGCATCGAAGTGACTGACGGCTCCAGCGCCGACATTCGCAACTTCGGCAGCATTGCGGGCGAGTTGAATGGTGTTGAATTTAGCGGTCCAGACAGTTCGGGCACGCTCGACAACTTCCGCGGCGGTGTAATTTCGTCCGATAGCCGCGCGGTCGAGATCGAAGGCGAAGGTATCAGCGTTCGCAACTTTGGCGACATTGTCGGCACTGACAACCAGCGCAACGGCACCATCTACACCAACGCGACAGCAGAAGATGTCAGTATTTCGAACTTCACAGGCGGTACGATTGACGCAGGTGAAGGCAACGACGGCGCTGGCATTTCGTTCCAGGTCGGCGACGAAGTGGGCGACGTGGTGTCGAACGCTGTCTTCAACGGCTTTGGTGCCACCGTTCAAGGACGCGGCCAAGCGGCCTCGAACACCGGCGGCGCGGGCGACGGTATCCGCATCAACAACGGCGCAGAAGGCACAGTGTCTGACACGGACATCGTGAACTCGGGCCTTATCTCGTCCGAAAACAACAACGGCACAGCGGCAGGTATCCGTATCGCCGATGGCGCCGCAGCCGAAGGCCGTATCCTGAACACATCCACCGGTGTGATCGAAGGGGTGCGCAATGGTCTGTATATCGGCGAAGCCGAGCATGATCTGGATATCCTGAACTTCGGGACGATCCAATCTGACAGCCGCGCAGTGAACATCGATGGGACCGGCGTTGATCTGACCAACGCGGGCGACATTCTGGGAACAGATGACCAGCGCAACGGCACTGTTTACGCCGATGGTACGGCGGATGACTTCAGCGTCCGCAACCTCGCAAGCGGAACAATCGATGCAGGTGAAGGCAACCAGGGCTCTGGTTTTGGGGCCGAGATTGGTGGCGCCGCGGATGGCGCCAACACGTTCACGCTGGACAATGACGGGATCATTCAGGGCCGTGGCAATGCGCCAGCAGGCAACAACCCGGCAGGCGACGGTGTACGGATCGGCAATGTTGGCAACACCGGCACAACTGATGCCACCATCACCAACTCGGGCGAGATTCTGTCCGAAGGTGCCAACGGAACGGTCGCAGGTGTTCGCGTCGTCAATGGCGTCAACTTCCAGGGCGAGCTGTCCAACACGGGCTTGATCGCTGGTGTTCAAAACGGTGTCTACTTCGGGACAGGCGACCACGCAGGCGGTTCGTTCGTGAACGAAGCGGGCGGCGTCGTATCCTCGGACAGCCGTGCGCTGAACATCGACGGAACGGGCCTGAGCGTCGAAAACGCCGGTTCGATCATTGGTACAGCTGATCAGCGCAATGGTACTGCCTATGCCGATGGCACCGCAGACGACTTTTCCGTCGTCAACAGCGGCTCCATCGACGCCGGGGCTGGCAACCAAGGCTCCGGCTTTGGTGCCGAGATCGGTGGCGCCGCAGATGGGGTCAACAGCTTCACACTCGACAACTCCGGGACGATCCA
>NZ_JBYNDP010000079.1:15820-18355 GCF_059783535.1 Tateyamaria sp.
GTGAACTCCGGCACGATCCTCGGCACCGGCGATCAGCGCAACGGCACGGTCTATGCCGATGGTACAGCCGACAACTACACCTTCACCAACACCGGTGTTGTAGATGCCGGGCTGGGCAACAATGGCTCCGCCGTATCGCTGCAGACCGGCGACGTGGACGGTGATGTCGTGTCGGCTGCCATCTTCAACGAAGGTATCCTGCAAGGGCGCGGTGACGCGGTCGAAGGCAACACTGTCGGTGACGGCCTGCGTCTGTTCAGCAACCGGGAAGATGCGAGTTTTGCCGGTCTTGTGCAGAACGAAGGCGTTATCGCCGGGTCCGAAGACAGCGACGCCGCCGCGGGTATCCGCGTCGACGGTGGCCTGAACTTGCTGGGTGCGATCCTGAACGAAGGTGAAATCACCGGTACGGTCAACGCCATCGACGCAACCGAAGCGGGCGACGTCACTTTCGTCAACGATGACGACGGTGTGGTGAACGGCAACGTGCTGCTGGGCGCCGGAGAAGACATCGTTGTCGACCTTGGTCAAATCAACGGTGTTCTCGCCGGTGGTGCAGGCGATGACGTTCTGATTGCCGGACAAGGCGACAACGTGATTGTCGGCGGTCTTGGCAACGACTTCATCGAAGGTGGCGAAGGCATCGACACGGCGGATTTCTCCGATCAGGACGTCGCTGTGACCGTGAACCTTGGGGCCAACGGAAACGGAACCGCCACCCGCGAAACCGGGTTCACGGTCTCTGTCGAAAATGTTGCGGTTGGTGCCTCTTTGCAGCCCACCCAAAACATCAACGACGCGGCCGGATTTGTAGCAGAAGCCGTTGCCGGGAATCTGTACTACAACATCCACACCTCGGATTTCCCGGGCGGTGAAATCCGCGGCCAGTTCGAAGTTGTCAGCGATGAGGGCGACGGACACGGGCGTGTCATCGAACTGGTGGCGACGCTCGACGCAAGCCAGGAACCTGGTCCAACCTCCGACAGCGATGCGACGGGCACGGCGACACTGACCATCTCGGTCGATGAAGCCACCGGCCAAGTTGTCTACTCCTCGGAACTGACCGTGACAGGCCTGAACGAGGCGGACCTGCAAACCCCGGTTCCGGGTGTCGTGTCGGCCATCCACCTGCACAACGCACCTGCCGGGATCAACGGTCCCATCGCGCAGGACACGCTGGTGGACGCTGGTGCAACCATTGACGCAGATGCCCCCACGGGTGTGTCCGGTCTGGATGTCATCGACGAAGTGGTCGAGACAGACATCCTCAGCTCGATCGAGAACGTGATCGGGTCGGACGATGGTGACGTCATTATCGGGTCCAATACCGACAACACCCTGTCGGGTGAAGACGGTGACGACCTGCTGAACGGTGGCCAAGGAGACGACCTGCTGCTCGGTGGCGAAGGCTCTGACACCTTCACCTTCGAAGGGCTGTTCGGCAACGACACGGTGGGCGACTTTGAAGTTGGCGTGGACCGCTTGGACTTCTCCGACTTCGGCCCGGACTTCGCCGAGAGCCTCGTTGTGTCGCAAGACGGCGACGATGCCCTGCTGACCTTCTCCTCGGACGCCTCCGTGCGCCTCGAGGGGGTGAACAGCAGCGACTTCACCGACGACGATTTCATCGCCTGATCAAAACACACCGAGGTGGCGGCACAGCCCGCCACCTCTTCACGCTGAAAAGAGATCACCCAAAATGTTTCAGAAAAAATCCACCGTCAAATCCGCATGGGGCAAGCTGCGCAGCGGCTTTGTCGCCATCGGCTTCTTCAGCATGATCCTGAACCTGCTGATGCTCGCTGGCCCCCTCTACATGTTGCAAGTCTATGATCGCGTGCTGACCAGCCAGAACATGGACACCCTGATTGCTCTCAGCATCCTGCTGGGTGTTGTTTTCCTGGTCACCGGTCTTCTGGACCTGATCCGCATGCGTATCCTCAGCCGCCTTGGCGCGCGGTTTGAGCTAGAGATTGGCGCGCCGATCCTGCAGGCCTCGATCCGCCGCCGGGTTCAAGGCAGGGCCAGTGGCGACAACCCCGCCGCTGATGTGAACGGGATGCGAGACTTCATTTCGGGTCCCACCCTGATTGCATTTTTCGATGCACCGTGGATCCCGCTTTACCTGGGTGTGCTTTATGTCCTGCACCCCTATCTTGGCGCGCTTGGCCTTGCTGGCGCGCTGTTCCTGACCCTCATGGCCCTGATCAACAACGCGCGCTCTGCCGATGTGATGCAAGACGCAGGCGAGGCGCGCGCCAGGTCCGACAGTTTGTTCACCTCCAGTGAACAGAACGCAGAGCTTGTCCACGCGATGGGTATGACTGGTGATCTCGCCCGGCGTTGGACAGCTCTGCAACACAATGCGCATCACCTGAAATCCCGTGTGTCTGACCGGCTGGCCAGCTTTTCGGTGATGTCCAAGACGACCCGCATGGCCCTTCAATCGGGCATGTTGGGGCTGGGTGCCGCCCTTGCCGTCAGCGGTCAGGCCACCGCCGGTGTGATGATTGCCGCCACCATCGTGCTGGCCCG
>NZ_JBYNDP010000080.1:0-18313 GCF_059783535.1 Tateyamaria sp.
CCGAGATGGAGGATGGCTGGTGTTCATCCGTTGATCGCCCCGGAAAACTGCGCACATCGACACTGGCCCGTGTGCCCGCCGCGATCATCGCGTTGGAAGACAGTAACGTGCGCGCATCATGAGCGCGGCCGATGTTTTTGCAGAGAATGCCAGCTGGACACCGCAGCGCGCTTCATCCCCCCTGCTGAAACCAACCAGCTTTCACGTTAAAGCCGGACAGGTGCTGGGTGTCGTTGGGCCAAACGGGGCTGGCAAATCGACCTTGTTGCGGATGATCTACCGCTACTATCGCCCGTCGAGCGGCCAAATTCGCATCGCGGGTCAAGACATCTGGTCTGTCCCACCTCGCGTGGCCGCACGACGTGTCGCAGCGGTCTTGCAGGAACAGGTGTCGTCTTTTGGACTGACAGTGCGCGAGGTCGTCATGCTGGGCCGTACCCCGCACCGGTCCGGGTTTTCCTCTGGCGGTGCAAGAGATGCGGAAATTGTCGCCAGAACGATCAAGCAACTGCATCTTCAGGATCTCGCCGACCGGGACGTCGCCACATTGTCCGGCGGTGAACGGCAACGTGTCATGGTCGCCCGTGCACTGGCGCAGCAACCGCAGGTTCTGGTGCTCGATGAGCCAACCAATCACCTTGATATTCGCCACCAACTCGAGGTGCTGGCCCTGATCCGCGAACTGGACCTGACCATCATCGTCTCGCTGCATGACCTGAATATGGCCGCGCAAACCTGTGACACCATCCTGCTGCTTGAAAATGGCGAAACCAAAGGGTTTGGCCCACCAGACCAGGTGTTGACCGAGGCGGAAGTCTCGTCCGCATTCCGCGTCGAAGCCCGCCGCGAGCGGCTCAACCCAAGCGACACCAAACACTTTTCATTCCATTTGCCAACGTAAGGACCCCTGCAAATGAAACGTATCCTCACAACCCTCGCCGCCACCCTCTGCGCCACCAGCGCACTGGCACAGACCACGGTGCAAAGCTGTGACCGTACCGTGACATTCGACACCCCGCCAAAAGCCGCAATCTCGAACGATGTGAACCTAACCGAGATGATGCTTGTTCTTGGCCTTGCCGACCGGATGGTCGGGTACACCGGTATCTCCGGTTGGAAGACCCTGGATGAGGAGATGACGGCAGGTGTTGAAGCGCTGCCAGAGTTGTCCTCAAAATACCCGAGTAAAGAGGTCTTGATCGGAGCCGACGCGGATTTCTTCTTTGCAGGTTGGAACTACGGCATGAAGGTCGGAGGGGACGTCACACCCGAAACGCTCGCCCCATTTGGCATCGAGGTCTATGAGCTAACGGAAAGCTGCATTCATATCGGCGAAAAAGACGCAGCCAGCATGGACGACATGTATAATGACCTGCTGAACCTTGGGGCCATTTTTGACGTTTCCGACAAGGCCGAAGCATTGGTAGAAGGCTACCGCGCTGATTTGAAGAGTTTCACGGCCGACTTGGCACCGTTGGATCAGGCACCTCGCGTCTTCGTTTATGACAGTGGTGAAGACACCCCGTTTACAGCCGGCCGCTATGCTATGCCCAACGCATTGATCGAAGCAGCGGGCGGGACAAACATCATGAATGACTTTGAAAAAAGCTGGGCCACCGTGGGCTGGGAAGCCGTGGTCGAGCGCAATCCCGAGGTCATCGTGATCGTGAACTACGGAGAGGTCACTGCAGAAGAAAAACGCGCCTTCATGATGTCCAACCCTGCTTTTGCAGACATTGACGCGGTCAAAAATGATCGCTTTGTCACCTTGGAATATGTCGAGGCGACCCCCGGTCCGCGCAACATCAACGCGGTCAAGACCCTGGCCGCTGCATTCCGCGCGGAGTGACACGCATGGAGAGGACTGGAACAGCCATCAAAAGCCGTAACCTGACGCGCCCGTTCGCGATCATGGTGGGCTTTGCCGTGCTGGTCCTCTCGATTTCCGCGGCTATTGGCCTGGGCGCGATCTCGATCCCGATGTCGGTGGTTTGGGGCGTGGTTGCCAACAAGGTATCGCCCGACTGGGTGACAGTTCTGTGGTCGCCGGGCCGCGAGGCAATTGTGTGGGACATCCGCTTTCCCCGGGCGCTTCTGGCGTGCTGTGTCGGGGCTGGCCTTGCCATGGTTGGGGCCAGCCTGCAGGCCGTGACGCGCAATCCGCTGGCTGATCCCCATCTTCTGGGCATCTCTGCTGGAGGGGCTTTTGGCGCCATTCTGGCCTTGCTGCATACCGGCCTGTTCCTCGGCCTGCTCACCGTGCCGCTTTTGGCTTTCTTTGGTGCGCTCGCGGCGACGCTGCTTGTGCTCGCGGTCTCTCAGTTTGCGTCTGCAACCAGTGCGGATCGTCTGATCCTGGCGGGTGTTGCCGTGTCCTTCATCGTCATGTCACTGGCCAATATGCTGATCTTTCTTGGCGACCCACGTGCCACGCACACGGTGGTATTCTGGATGCTCGGTGGGCTGGGCCTCGCCCAATGGGGCCAGCTTATCTTTCCGTTTGCCATCCTTGTCGCAGGCGGCGCGTATCTGTGGATCAACGCCAGCAACCTGAACGCCATGACCATCGGGGACGAGACAGCATCCACGTTGGGCATTCCGGTGGCCCGGTTTCGCCTCTCCGTTTTTGTGGTGGGGGCGCTGATCACCGGTGTCATGGTGGCCTTCTCAGGTATCATCGGTTTTGTTGGCCTGATGGTGCCACACATCGTGCGCCTAATCGTCGGGGGCGACTATGCCCGCGTTCTGCCTGCCTCTGCCCTGCTGGGGGCCGTATTCCTCATCTGGGCGGACATTCTCGCGCGCATATTCATGGCGCCTGACGAGGTGCCGATTGGCGTCATCACAGGGCTGATTGGCGGCGTGTTCTTTGTCTGGCTGCTGCGCAGGCGCTTAGGCTAAGCGCTTCCGAGGCGCGTGTTCCGAAAGATGCATATCAACCGAACCGCTGCTTCAGCGCGTCGTTCACCAGCGGCGTCACGAATTTGCTGACGTCCCCTCCCAGTCGGGCGATTTCCTTGACCAGCTTTGACGCAATCGCCTGATGTTCCGCTTCGGCCATCAGGAATACGGTTTCGATGCTGTTATCCAGTTGCCGGTTCATGCCGACCATCTGGAATTCGTATTCAAAATCCGCAACAGCCCGCAGACCGCGGATGATCAATTGCGCACCGACATCGCGGGCGCAATCAATCAACAGGTTTTCAAAGGGATGGGCGACAATTTCGGTGCCCGTCTGCGCACTCAGTTTCGCGCATTCGGCCTCGATCATGCTCACCCGCTCTTCCAGTGAAAATAGGGGGCCCTTGTCCCGGTTAATGGCGACGCCAATCACCAATCTGTCGACCATGGGACTGGCCCGCCGAATGATGTCGATATGCCCCAGCGTGATGGGATCAAAGGTGCCAGGGTATAGGCCGATGCGCATTGGCGGCTCCGTCAGTCGTCTTGGCCGCAATGCAGCATTTCAGACACGCGATTGCAAGCAAACACGACGCGTGCGTCTGGTCAGTGACCCATAATCATACCTTGAAGCGCTTCCTTCTCCATCGACAGCTCGGTCAGTCGCGCTTTGACCACGTCGCCCAAGGTGATCAAACCCACGAGTTGCCCGTCCTCAACGACGGGCATGTGGCGAAATCGGCCTTCGGTCATCTGGGCCAAAACATCGTCCGCCTTGTCGTCGCGCCGACATGTCACAAGTTTCGAAGTCATGAAGTTGTCGACCGGGTCGTTCAGGATCGCCCCACCCCGCTTGGCCAGCACGCGAACGATATCGCGTTCGGACAGAATACCCGCAGCGGTCAGACCATCGGGCGAGACAACCACCGTCCCGATCTTGCGTTCCGCAAGGATTTTGGCCGCTTCAGAGACCTGCGTGCCGGGTTTCACCGTCACAACAGCGTCATCGGATTTGGACTTGAGAATCTGGTGCACAAGCATGGATCTGGACCTCGTCAATACTGCGACATATCTCAGCGTCCGCCGCCAAGGCCCTGTCTGTCAAGTGTACGAACGTCGCCCGGCAATCCACTGCCGGTTGAAATTCGCCTACAAGTGCGACCGTGGCGCATCAAAATACAAGTTGAATATCCGCCAGCAAGCACCTGATTTTACTCACACACAGCCTTCCAGTCTCGAAATCTCGGATCGAACCCCTTGCACTAAAAGCTCGGCAAATGCGTTCAGCCGGCGGTCGCGGGTGTCAGACTGATGCCGGATCAGGAAAAAGCTGCGCGACAGGGACATCTGGCTGGTCAGCACGCGGCACAGACCAGGCGCGAATGGCAACGCAAAGTCGTGCACCACACCAACGCCCGCCCCTTGCCGCAGCAGGTTCAACTGCACCGCGACCGAGTTGGACGCTAAAGCAACCCGTTCCACCCCGGCATCGGCCAGATAATCCAGTTCCCGATCAAAAATCATGTCCGGGATGTATCCAACAATCCGATGCGCATGCAGATCACCCATCTCCGCCAGCGGCGGCGCACTGGCGAGATAGCTTTCACTGGCAGCGAGGTGCAGCCGGTATTCGGAAATGCGCTGCACCGTGAGCTGCCCCGCAGTGGGCGCGCTCACACCGATGGCCAGATCAGCCTCGCGCCGGGACAGGTTAAAGACCCTGGGCAAGGCTATGATCTGAATATCAAGCGCCGGATGCGCCTGCCCCAAGGCGGCGCAAACCTGTGGCAACACGTAGTTTGCGCATCCGTCCGGCGCACCAATACGTACCTGACCCGTCAACCCCGTTTCGGCCTGGGTTGGTCCTGCTCCGGAAATCCCCTCTGTTGCGGCGCGCATGGCGGCCTCGGCAGCTTCTGCCCGCTCCAGCAACTGCGCACCGGCATCCGTCAGCGCATATCCTTGTGGCGACTTGCGAAACAGGACCACGTCCAGATCCCGCTCCAGCCGTGCCACACGCCGGCCCAAAGTCGCCGCATCCTTACGGACATCCTTAGCCGCCGCAGAAAGCGTTTCGGCACGCGCCACCGCCAGAAACAGGCGCAAATCGTCCCAATGTGGAAGCATCAAGCCCTCTCCAATCTGCAAAAGTGCAAAATGGTTTTGCCCACTTGCCTCTTTTCCCGGATATTTTGCAAGACTATCCTGCCGACAACAGTAGAATTGAACACCCCCCGGGAGGACGCGAAATGCAGGAACTGACCCACTACATCGATGGTGCCCATGTCAACGGAACATCGGGCCGTTTTGCGGATGTGATGAACCCGGCCACGGGAGAAGTGCAGGCGAAGGTTCCGCTGGCGTCGGCAAGCGAATTGGCCAACGCGGTCGAAGTCGCGGCCAAGGCGCAACCCGCATGGGCTGCAACCAACCCCCAGCGCCGGGCGCGCGTGCTGATGAAATTTGTGGACCTGCTCAACCGCGACATGGACAAGCTGGCCGAGGCACTGAGCCGCGAGCACGGCAAAACGCTTCCCGATGCAGCAGGCGACGTGCAGCGCGGCCTTGAGGTTGTGGAATATTGCATCGGCGCGCCCCACTTGCTGAAAGGTGAATACACCGACAGCGCGGGCCCCGGCATCGACATGTACTCCATGCGCCAGGCCCTTGGCGTGACGGCGGGCATTACTCCGTTCAACTTCCCGGCCATGATCCCAATGTGGATGTTTGCGCCAGCCATCGCCTGCGGCAACGCCTTTATCCTCAAACCGTCCGAGCGCGACCCGTCGGTGCCACTGATGCTGGCCGAATTGATGGAAGAAGCGGGCCTGCCCCAAGGTATCCTGCAAGTCGTCAATGGTGACAAGGAAGCTGTGGACGCAATCCTGCACCATGAGGTGATCCAATCCATTGGCTTCGTCGGCTCGACACCGATCGCCGAATACATCTATGCCACCGGCTGCGCGAACGGCAAACGCGTGCAATGCTTCGGCGGGGCCAAGAACCATATGATCGTCATGCCGGACGCCGATATGGATCAGGCCGCTGATGCGTTGGTTGGCGCAGGCTACGGCGCGGCTGGTGAGCGCTGCATGGCGATCTCGGTCGCCGTGCCTGTTGGCGACGAAACCGCCGACCGTCTGATCGAAAAACTGGTGCCGCGCATCGAAAAGCTGAAGGTCGGCCCCTACACCGCAGGCAACGACGTGGACTATGGCCCCGTTGTGACCGGTGCGGCCAAAGCCAACATCGAACGACTTGTGCAAACCGGCATTGATCAGGGCGCAGAACTGGTTGTTGATGGACGTGATTTTAAACTGCAGGGCTACGAAGACGGATACTTTGTCGGCCCGCATCTTTTCGACCGTGCGACTAAAGACATGGACATTTACAAACAGGAAATCTTTGGCCCCGTCCTAACAACCGTCCGTGCACAAACCTATGAGGAAGCCATTGGCCTTGCCATGGACCATGAATACGGCAACGGCACCGCGATCTTCACCCGCGACGGGGACACAGCCCGCGATTTTGCCAACCGAATCAACATCGGCATGGTAGGCATTAATGTCCCAATTCCCGTTCCATTGGCCTATCATACGTTCGGGGGCTGGAAAAAATCCGTATTCGGGGACTTAAATCAACATGGTCCTGACGCATTTAAGTTCTATACACGTACGAAGACAGTGACGGCACGCTGGCCGTCCGGAATTAAGGAAGGCGGAGAATTCTCGATACCCGTCATGGAGTAGGATGCCTGTAAGGTTTCGCATATTTCCGGATCGCGGACTTGTCGTGGTTCGGTTCACAAACAAAGTCCTGATTGACGAGGCGTTGGCAGCAACCGCAGCTTACGTCAATCACCAGGACTATGCGCCAGGCCAAAAGCAGCTGATCGACCTATCTCGTGTGACAGAGTACGAAAAGGACTACATGCGCTTCATGGAAATGCAGGCCGCCAAGGCTGACAGGCTTGCTTGTGCTGGCATACAAACCCTTGTCGTTTACATCGCGCCTACACTGATCAGTCAGGAGATCTGCAGCATGTATTTGCGTTCCTGGGGTGATGTGAAGACCGTTGTTCCTATGATCCAGCATTCCGAAGCCGAAGCGCTTGCCCTGCTTGGCCAGTTGGAACCCTCAATTGATATGTTGCTGACGCCCAGTGACGGACGGGTGGTGCGGTAACAATAAAACCGGCTGCTTTGCAGCAACCGGCATAAAAAGACATTATTATAAAAAGTCTTTGATCAATAGGCTTCAGGTGCTGTCTTACGGCGACGCATGCCGGCAACACCTGCCAGCGCACCTAGCAGCAAAAGACCGCTAGCAGGCAGCGGAACAGCGGGCGGTTCATTATTAGGCACATCGTAGGTGACCGACACAGACTTCAGTTTCCAGAAGTCGTTCCAACCGAAAGCGCCAAATGCGAAGACAGAACTTGAAACCGACCCAAACTCACGGAAAGGGTTTGCGCTTTGGTCTTCGCTTATCCAGTCACCTGTACCGATGGTGCCATCGCCGGACAAATCATAAAGCCAACGGAAATCATCCCCGTCAACTTCCACATCACCACAAGTCCTGTAACCGCTATACCACGTGCACTTGAAGCGGGTTGAGTCCTCACGGAAGTAGCTGAATGTAACTTCGCTTACAGAAACGGACTTGGAAAAGTTCACTTGCAGGAAGTCTGGCTGCCCGCCGCCATCAACGAAATGGGAATCGCGGCGGTGCGTCACCGCCCCTGCTCCGGTGGTCCACCGACCAATTTCACCAACTCTGACCGAGCTGTCAGTAACTATGTTGTTGTCGATGGAAATTCTACGGAATGCGTTGGCACTGAACGTTGCGGACAAACCACCCTCGTTGAGCGAAAAGCTACTTCCGTTGCTGCCGTAATCGACAGATCCATATGGTGTCGACAAGTCAAAGGTAACGTTAACGGGCACAGCACCAGCGGCTCCGGCCACGACCATAAAGGCAACACCAAACAGCGCACTCTTCGTCATTTTACCACTCACTCCAATAAACTCTCACCACCCGCGTGTGGTTATCATAGGCAAAAATCTGCCACAACGGTGTATGAAGGGTTTTCGCCCATTTTGATAAAAAATTCTGACCGTTTCTAAATTTCACCGCGAAAACAACAACAAAACGCGCTCAGAAAGAGTATTGTCCATCAAATGGAACCTGACGACTCTCGCGGAGAGCTACTTTAACGGGAATAAATTCCCGCCATCAGAGAATTTTTCTTGACGCGTTCAACGACAGCTCGTCACCGTGGTGATTCTATCGTCAATCTCAACAAGCCTGACATGACCGAACTGTATAAAAGACGCTATTTTTTTAGCAATGCCCCGCTTCTCCCTTGCATCCAAAGTCATCCAGAGGAAAAATAAACAAATGTTCAATTACCGTGAGAAACGGTAAGCTGATCGATAAAAGGATACATACCTTGGACTACGCCCTGACCGAAGAACAAACAGCTATGTTCGAAATGGCACATGCATTCGGCCAATCCGAGATAGCTCCGTACGCCCGTGACTGGGAAACAGCGGGCACAATCCCCAAAGAGCTATGGCCGAAGGTAGGCGCCCTGGGTTTTGCATCACTTTATGTCTCCGAAGACGCGGGCGGCGCAGGCTTGTCACGTCTGGATGCCACGCTTGTGTTCGAGGCCCTGTCGATGGCCTGCCCGTCGGTAGCCGCCTTCCTGTCGATCCACAACATGTGCGCGAAGATGCTCGACAACTTTGCCGATGACTACCTGAAGGCCCGCGTGATGCCGGACGTCCTGAGCATGAACACCGTGCTCAGCTATTGTCTGACCGAGCCCGGCAGTGGCTCTGACGCCGCCGCCCTGCGCACCCGTGCGGATCGCACGAATGAGGGCTACACCCTGAACGGCACCAAGGCGTTCATCTCTGGTGGCGGATACTCGGACGCGTATGTATGCATGGTGCGCACCGGCGAAGATGGACCCAAAGGTGTCTCGACTGTCTATGTCGAAGACGGAACCGAAGGTTTGTCCTTTGGCGGCCTCGAAGACAAGATGGGCTGGCGCAGCCAACCCACCGCGCAGGTCCAGTTCGACAATTGCAATATCCCCGGCGGTAACTTGGTCGGCGAAGAAGGCCAGGGCTTTAAGTATGCGATGATGGGCCTTGATGGTGGTCGTCTGAACATCGCCGCCTGTTCCCTAGGTGCTGCTCAGACCGCATTGAAGGTTACTTTGGACTACATGGGCGAGCGCAAGGCTTTCGGTCAACCCATCGACCAGTTTCAGGGCCTGCAATTCCGTCTCGCGGATATGGAGATCGAGCTGCAAGCCGCGCGCACCTTCCTCTGGCAAGCGGCATGGAAGCTCGACAACGGTTCGCCGGATGCCACGAAGTTCTGCGCCATGGCCAAGAAATTTGTGACCGAGGCGGGATCGAAGGTGGTGGACCAATGCCTGCAATTGCACGGCGGCTACGGCTATCTGGCCGACTACGGCATCGAAAAACTGGTCCGTGATTTGCGGGTGCATCAGATCTTGGAAGGCACGAACGAAATCATGCGCGTGATCGTAGCGCGCGACATGTTGAAGAACCGATGACAGACATCAAGCGCTTCGATACAGATAAACGGATGAGCCAGGCGGTTATGCACGGGCAGACCGCTTATCTTGCCGGGCAATGTGGTACCGCCTTTGCACCAATCCAGACCCAAGCACGCGAAGCGCTGTCCAAGGTCGATCAATACCTTGCCGTCATAGGCACTGACAAAACCCGATTGCTGTCCGTGACCATCTGGCTCGCCTCCATATCCGACTATGACGCGATCAACGAGGTTTGGGGCGCATGGGTGCCCGCTGGCACCGCCCCCGCCCGGTCGTGTGGAGAGGTACAGATTGGTGGCGAAGGCTACGACGTCGAAATCATCTGCACGGCGGCCCTGCCATGACCGACATCTCCATCCGCATCACCGGGCGCGCGGGCCGGATCACTTTGCAACGCCGCCAAGCGCTCAATGCCATGACCTACGAAATGTGTCTGGCCATCGAAGAGGCGCTCGACATATGGGCGACTGACGACGCAGTGCAGGTTGTTGTGCTGGACGCCGAGGGTGAGCGTGCCTTCTGTTCAGGCGGGGACATCGCTGAACTCTACGAGACCGGCACCAAGGGCGACTATGCATACGGCCAGAAATTTTGGGCCGACGAATATCGCCTGAACCACAAGATTTTTCACTACCCCAAGCCGGTGGTCAGCTTCCTGCAGGGCTTCACCATGGGCGGCGGTGTTGGCATCGGCTGTCACGGATCGCACCGGGTTGTCGGCGACAGCAGCCAGATCGCCATGCCCGAATGCGGCATCGGACTTGTGCCCGATGTGGGCGGGTCGCTGATGCTCACCCTCGCCCCCGGTCGCTTGGGTGAGTATCTTGGCACAACGGCTGCCCGAATGAACGCAAGCGATGCAGTCTTTGCAGGCTTTGCAGATCACTACGTGGCCGAAGTACATTGGCCCGCCCTGATCGCCACGCTTGAGGCGACGGGCGACACATCCTGCATCGCTGCGGCTGCCACGGATCCAGAAGCCGGACCACTTCAACACGCGATGCCTCACATCGACAGACACTTTCATGGCGCATCACTCAGCGACGTGCTGACCACGCTGCGGGCCGAGGACAGCGACTTTGCCCGCGACACGCTCAAGCGCATGGGCCGCAACAGCCCACTCTCCATGGCCTGCACCATCGAAGCCCTGCACCGCTTGCGCGGCCCCTCCCTGACGCTGGAAAAGGCGCTGGACCTCGAATACCGCTTCACCGCGCGCGCGATGGAGCATGGCGACTTCCTTGAAGGCATCCGCGCTGCAATCATCGACAAGGACCGGGCGCCAAAATGGCAATATGCTGACGGCACGGTCCCGCCCACCGCGGTCAGCAAGATGCTGATGCCGCTGGGGGACATGGCACTCAAATTGGGAGGAACGGGCATGAAGATCGGATTTGTTGGGCTGGGCAACATGGGTGCCCCGATGGCCGCAAACCTTGCCAAGGCCGGGCATAGCGTGACCGGGTTCGACGTGGCCGGAACCACGGCCGAGGGCGTCACGAACGCCCCAAGCGCGGCAGAGGCTGCCACCGATCAGGACATCGTCATCACGATGCTGCCCAATGGCGACATCCTGCGCCAAGTCGCCGCCGAAGTGATCCCTGCGATGAAACCTGGTGCGACGTTGATCGACTGCTCGACCGTTGATGTGGAAAGCGCGCGCGCGGTCGCGGCGCAAGCAGAAGCTGCTGGGCTGGGCTGTGTTGATGCGCCCGTATCGGGTGGTATCGGCGGCGCGGCTGGCGGAACCCTTACGTTCATGGCGGGCGGCAGCGCGGCGGCTTTCGAGGCCGCCAAGCCACTCTTCGACATCATGGGGCAAAAGGCCGTGCATTGCGGCGATGCAGGCGCTGGTCAGGCGGCCAAGATCTGTAACAACATGATCCTCGGCGCGACCATGATCGCCACTTGCGAAGCCTTTGCTCTGGCCGACAAACTGGGCCTCGACCGGCAAAAGATGTTCGATGTGGTCAGCACATCCTCGGGCTACTCATGGACGATGAACGCCTACTGCCCTGCCCCGGGCGTTGGCCCGCAAAGCCCTGCGGACAATGGCTACACCCCGGGCTTCGCCGCAGAACTGATGCTGAAAGACCTTGGCCTGAGCCAGCAGGCGGCAGAGGCTGTAGACGCGGACACCCCCATGGGGCAACGCGCGCTAGAACTCTACCGCCAGTTTGTCGAAAACGAGGATGGGCTGGGCAAGGATTTCAGCGCCATGCTGCCTCGGTTCGAAATCCGCGGGCGCGGCTGACCTCTATTTTCCGACGGTGATCAGCATCAGGCCCGCGAAAATCACAAACACCAGGAACAGGGCCACAATGATCAGGGCTGGGTATCCCCATGCGGCTATGGCCAGCCCCCATGCGACCACAAAGGCCAATATCCCCAGCAGGACATAAAGCTCCGGGCCAACCACAGCAGAGAACATGGTGCGCGCGGCATCCGATATTGTCCGCAACCCCGTCCGCAGGACACTCGATTTTTGCGTCGGGTTGGTGGTTGTCGTGGTCATGTTTGATTGGCTCCGTCCAAAGGTTTCCCATCAGATAAGAGACCTGGAACCGCTTTAAATGCGGCATTCTGACCAAAACAATCGGACTTACCCAACGTCGATTTTCAAACGTCGCAGGGCACAACTGAAAGCAAGGCGCTCCGTGTTCCCGCCCTGCCAAATCCGGGACTTAAACAGCAATCAGTCGTTCAAGATCCAGGCAGGCTAACTTCGCCGCCTGAGCTTTCCTTCACCTTCACATCCATCGGCGCACCTTCCACTTTAATGTCGCCACCGCTCGAGGCGCGTGCGAACAAGGTTCCGGAGACATGGATTTCGATGTCCGACCCGCTGGAGGCGCGTGCCTGTACGTCCCGGCATTCCAGGTCCTCACCATCAATGTCCGACCCGCTGGAGGCCTCAACCACAAGGGATTCGCAAGAGCCGCGCACGTCCAGGTCCGAGCCCGAACTGGCCTTGAGGTACACAGTGTCAGTGTCCAACCCGTCAATATCGACATCGGCACCACTGCTGCTCATCGCCTCGAACGAGTCGGTAAACGTGCCCGAGACTTCGACATCAACCCCGCGACTGCCGATGATCGACGTCAATTCCGGCATATGCACCGTAACGGTGTAGTAGTCGGCCATCCCCATCAGGATCATCGACGACCCACCCTGACGTTTGATCGACAACGTGTCACCGTCCTGCTCGACCACCAGCCGACGTTCACGCGCAGTGCCAGACACATCGGACACAACGCGGTAGTCCGAACCTGAAAACACTCTGACATTCACGCCATCTGCGGCGATGATCTTGGTGAAACCTGAAAAGTCATGAACTGTTTCGCGCGCGGCCAGCGGGGTCGCCAAGGCAACCGCGCAGACAGCCGATACGACGTATCGTGATTGTCCCATCTTCACTCTCCCGATGTGAATACGAGGATGAGATGGTGTTAATCAGATTAACATTCAAGAGAGCAGAGTCGATTTACTCCGCCGCTACCCTGCGCTGCGCGAGCATCGGCTTCAGGTACCGACCGGTATGGCTCTCGGCCACCTCCGCAACTTCCTCCGGCGTCCCGGTTGCAACAACCTGACCACCGCCATCACCGCCTTCGGGGCCAATATCGATGATATGGTCCGCAGTTTTTACGACATCCAAGTTGTGTTCAATCACGACGACCGAATTGCCCTGATCCACCAATTCATGCAGCACTTCCAACAGCTTGCGCACATCTTCGAAATGCAAACCGGTGGTCGGTTCATCAAGAATATAGAGTGTCCGACCCGTCGACCGCTTCGACAGTTCCTTGGACAGCTTCACCCGTTGCGCCTCGCCCCCGGACAGGGTCGTCGCCTGCTGGCCCACCTTGATGTAGCCCAGACCCACACGCATCAGCGCATCCATCTTCTCGCGGATCGACGGCACCGCCTGGAAAAACGCCTGCGCATCTTCGACCGTCATATCCAGCACATCGGCAATGGACTTGCCCTTGAACTTGATCTCAAGCGTCTCGCGGTTGTAGCGCGCACCCTTGCAGGTCTCGCACTCAACATAGACGTCGGGCAGGAAGTGCATCTCAATCTTGATGACACCGTCGCCCTGACAGGCTTCGCAGCGCCCGCCCTTCACGTTGAAACTGAAGCGTCCCGGCTTGTAGCCGCGGGCCTTGGCCTCGGGCAGCCCCGCAAACCAGTCGCGGATCGGTGTGAATGCCCCGGTATAGGTCGCCGGGTTCGAACGCGGGGTGCGCCCGATGGGCCGCTGGTCGATGTCGATCACCTTGTCCAGATGCTCCAGCCCCTTGATCGTTTCGCAAGGCGCAGGTGTCTGGCGCGCTCCGTTCAGCGCCATCGACGCGGTCTTGAACAGCGTCTCAATGGTCAGTGTGGACTTGCCGCCACCCGACACGCCCGTCACACAGACAAACTTGCCCAAGGGGAAGTCGACCGTCACGTTCTGCAGATTGTTGCCCGTCGCCTTAACGACAGTGACTTTCTTCTTGCCCTTCTTCCCCTTGCGACGTTCGGTCGGAACCGCGATCTCGCGCTTGCCGGACAGGTAGTCACCGGTGATGGAGCCACTGGCGGCCAGCACGTCCGGCGTCCCGTGCGCCACGACCTGCCCACCGTGCACACCGGCACCCGGGCCGATGTCGAACACGTAGTCCGCCTCGCGAATGGCCTCTTCGTCATGTTCCACCACGATGACGGTATTGCCTTGATCCCGCAGGTTCTTGAGCGTGCCCAGAAGCCGGTCATTGTCACGTTGATGCAATCCAATCGACGGCTCATCCAACACGTAGAGAACACCGGTCAAACCAGACCCAATTTGCGAGGCCAAGCGGATACGTTGACTTTCACCACCGCTTAACGTGCCGCTTGAACGTGACATCGTAAGATACTCAAGGCCAACGTTATTCAGGAATCCAAGCCGCTCGCGGATTTCCTTCAGAATGGCTCGCGCAATCTCGTTGTTCTGGTCCGTCAGATGCTCTGGCACCGTCTGGCACCAGTCATAGGCCTCGCGGATCGACATCTCGACCACCTGCCCGACATGCAGCAGCCGATCCGGGTCATCCCGCGGCCCGATCTTCACTGCCAGCGCCTCGGGACGCAGGCGATACCCGCCACAATCCCCGCATGGGCGGTTGTTCTGGTACCGCTCGAACTCCTCGCGAATCCAGTTCGAATCCGTCTCGCGATAGCGGCGCTCCATGTTCGGGATCACCCCCTCGAACACCCGCGTCACCTGATAAACGCGGCCACCCTCGTCATAGCGGAACGGAATCTCCTCACCACCCGAGCCATAGAGGAATACCTGCTTCACATGTGCCGGCAGGTCCTTCCACTTGGTCTGCGCGTCGAATTCATAATGTGCTGCAATCGCCTCAATGGTTTGGAGGAAGTACGGCGATTTCCCTTTGCGCCACGGCGCTAACGCCCCGTCATAGACCTTCAGGTTCTGATCCGGCACCACCAGCCGCTCGTCAAAGAACAGCTCATGCCCCAACCCGTCACAAGAAGGGCACGCCCCGAACGGTGCGTTGAAGGAAAACAGGCGCGGCTCAATCTCGGGAATGGTGAAGCCACTGACAGGACAGGCGAATTTCTCGGAAAAGGTCGTGCGCTCCGGGTCGCCCTCACTGGGTGCCGTCTCCAGAATGGCAATCCCATCGGCCAGGTCCAATGCGGTGCGCAGCGAATCCGCCAACCGCGTCTCCAGCCCTTCACGCACGACAATCCGGTCCACCACCACGTCGATGTCATGGCGGAACTTCTTGTCCAGTGTCGGCGGCTCATCCAACTCATAGAATGCGCCGTCCACTTTCACCCGCTGGAAGCCCTGCTTGCGCAGCTCCAGAAACTCCTTGCGGTACTCACCCTTGCGGTCGCGGATGATTGGAGCCAGCAGGTAGGCGCGCGTCCCCTCCTCCATCGCCATGATGCGGTCGACCATGTCCTGCACCTGTTGCGCCTCGATGGGCTTGCCGGTCGCCGGGGAATACGGCGTACCCACTCGGGCAAAGAGCAGACGCATGTAGTCGTAAATCTCGGTCACGGTGCCGACAGTCGACCGGGGGTTCTTCGACGTCGTCTTTTGCTCGATGGAAATCGCAGGGCTCAGACCGGAAATATGATCCACATCCGGCTTCTGCATCATGTCCAGGAACTGCCGCGCGTAGGCCGACAGTGATTCCACGTAACGGCGCTGCCCTTCGGCATAGATCGTGTCGAAGGCCAGTGACGACTTGCCTGACCCGGAAAGCCCAGTGATCACAACCAGTTGGTCGCGTGGGATATCCACGTCGATGGACTTGAGGTTGTGCTCGCGCGCGCCACGCACCTCGATATTCTTCTGCTCGGCCATGTCAGCCCCCCGGATTAACGGTTTGTACATAGGTCAGATGGCCGGATGAGCCAACGAAAAAATGAGAACATGTCGTGAACATGTCGCTTACTGCCGGATGGTGTCAGTACGCCGTCGGGCGGCCATCCACGCATGGATCGCAATGCCGCACCCAAAGACAGCAATGCAGGTCCAAACCAGGCCGGGAAAACCCGCGACTCCCAGCACTGCAAGCAACACTGGCGTGCCCAAAGTGTTGCCCAGATTACCCGTCTGCGCCAAGCCGCCATAGGCCTGCGATTGGTGGGCAGCGGTCGGATTCAATTGGGGCACGGCAGCAAAGCTTGCCCCCTGCACCAGCCCCAAAGCACCAGCCAGTGCAAGACACGCCGCCGGCAGGCCCGGCACCGCCCAGAGCCACAGCAACGACACGATGCTCAATACAAAACCGATCTGCACCAGCGTAACGGCCGAGATGAAGCGCAAAACAAAGACGCCCAAGGTCAGAGACACCGCAATGGCCGTCAGCGGCATTGCCCCCATCACCCAGGCCCGCCACTCAGGAGCGATGAATGGCGGCAGAACGGTCAGGATCGCCAGGAAACAGAATGTATAGAATATCCAACCTGCTCCCGGCGCTGCGATCCGGGGCGACCGGTAGATCGCCACATGGTCACTCAAGATACCTGAGAACGACAACGCGCCCTCTGGCGGCACTTCAAGCGGGCGCAGGAAAATGCCAAGGATCACGGCGAAGACCGCGAGCCAGATAGCGTGGGCCACAAACAGCGCAGGCACACCCATCGCATCGACCAGAGGCAACCCAAGGGCGACCAACAGCGTAAATGCGACAGAGAAGAAGGTGCTCCAAAGCGTCAGGGTGAAACCGCGGTGCCGCTCGGCACTCAGTTGCGCAATCAGGGTCGGCGCCGCAACAACCAGTGCCAGATGCGACACACCTTCAAGGGCGCGGCTGACCAACATCAAGGGCAAGCTCGGCAATGTCGCTTGATACAATGACAGCAGCGCCCCAGCCCAAAGTGCCCACAGCATCGCACGGCGATACCGGATGCGCGCGACAACCAGCCCGGCCATAACACCCAAAAGGATACCCAAAAATCCAACAAGGGACACGGTGAAGCCAAGCGCTGCACCAGCATCGGGATACACGGCGGGCAGCCTGTCAAAAATCACCGAAATCTTCGCGTATTGCCCCGCTGCCCCCAGCCCCGCGCCCCAAAGGGCAAAGACAAGGGGGAATGATGTGCGGTCGCTCATACCCGACGCTCATCACAAGCATCGGGGAGGTGCAAGGTCCGTTAACCGGCAGCTTCGAAGATTTGTACTCGGGTCACCGTGTTGCCGCTACCAAAAACCCGGACAAGAACGAAACCGATGAATTGAGAGCGGATACGCTCGACCGTATGGTAAGAAGGATCGTACTCGCATCGCCCCGCAATCATTGCCCGCCGCTCAGCCGTGGTAAAGAACGGGTCGATATTGTCCGCGGAGTCGCGTCTGCCGAATTTGTGGACGTTGGCTCGATCCTGCTGCACGATCCCACAGACGTCATTCAAAGGCAGGCCCCGCGAGTTATAAGTGTCCTGTGGCGACAGCATCGCGTAGTATTCAAATGTAAACTGCTGCGCAGAGGCCGGTGCGACTGTCAGCCCCAATCCAAAGAAGACAGCGGCCAGCATCATCAAACATCTTTTCATCAATCATTCCCCAGAATCAAAAAACCGATGACCGTAGGATAACGATCATCGGTTATTTTCAGACAAGAAATGTCGCGCCCTACATGTGGATCACACGGTCATAGGCATCCAGCACGCTCTCGTGCATCATCTCGGACAGTGTCGGGTGCGGGAAGACGGTGTGCATCAGGTCTTCTTCCGTGGTTTCCAGCGCCTGCCCCACGACGTAGCCCTGGATCAGTTCCGTCACCTCGGCGCCGATCATGTGCGCCCCCAGCAACTCGCCCGTCTTGGCATCAAACACGGTCTTGATCATGCCCTCAGGCTCACCCAACGCAATCGCCTTGCCGTTGCCGATGAACGGGAACTTCCCGACCTTGAGCGTATAGCCCGCCTCTTTGGCCGCTGCCTCGGTCAGGCCAACGGACGCGACCTGTGGGTGGCAGTAAGTGCATCCGGCAATGGAGTTGGGTTTGATCGGATGAACATCGTTTTTGCCAGCGATCAGTTCAGCGACCATGACGCCCTCGTGTGACGCTTTATGTGCCAACCACGGTGCACCGGCGATATCGCCGATGGCATAGATCCCCTCGACACCGGTCCGGCAGTATTCGTCCGTCACGACGTGGGTGCGATCCACCTTCACGCCCAGTTTTTCAAGGTTCAGCCCCTCGACATTCCCAACGATGCCAACTGCGGAAATGACCGTATCGAAGTCATGTTTCTCGACCTTGCCGCCCACCTCGATATGGGCCGTCACCTTGCCTTTGG